>NZ_NALQ01000018.1:0-158337 GCF_008680225.1 Prevotella sp. LMAG:51
TAATATCCTTAATACTGCTATTTTAGCATCATGTGTTAACTCTTCCATATATGTCTTTATTTCTTAACATTTACACAAACCCAATTCCATGCTTCCTTTTTCTTGTCATAATCATAGACAATAAGACTCTTGACCTTATCACCATTCTTTAAGCCGTATTTTCTTACAATATTAGGCGAAACAAAGCAACTGATAGAACCTGACTTCAAGAATGCAAATTCTTTGTCTTCTCTTTTATCAATATTGCCTTCTACAAATTTTGCGTAGTCAAGGTCTGAAGGCAAATGAATTGTTGTAGAATTGAGGACTTTCATTCTACCTTCGTTATCGGTAATATAATATAATTTCAATGTCTTTCCAGTGTGCACTTTAAAGCGGAACTTTTGAACAGCACGTTTCTCTTTACCATAAACAATAAACGCTTTATGGCTATTTTGATCAACGTATGTTACAACAGCTATACATTCTTCTGCACCATCACAAAGGATAGCATCGGTGATTGATTTATAATCAATCGGGTCTTTTCCGTCTGGTGTGGTTGAATTAAGCCAAGGTTGATGTATCCAGCAGTCTATTTCGTTTGGCAGTCTCCAACCTTGTGAAGCATAGCATCGTGTTACTGCATCAATATGAAAGCGTGCAGAGTTAAGCAGCCCACGCTTTATATACAAATTGGCTAATTTAATATGAACCTTGCCAAGGAATGTTTCTTGTGTAAGGCAATGAATAGCACGGAGCAGACAGGCAAGTTGTTTGTCCTCATCATTCGTTAGCACATCACTTAGGAGCTGCCATACCCAAAACTCTGTTGCTTTTTTTCTCGCAAAAGGTATAATAACTTTCAAGGCTTCGTCGCTATTGCTTCCTAAAGCCAAGAGAAGTTTGCCGTAGAAATAACCAGGGTACATCATTTCCTTATGGTTATTCATAAGATCGTCCATCTTGGGCAGGAATTCCTCGATACGTCCAAGATTGTTCAGTCTAAGTAATGCTTTTGAATTGGCTATGAATGCACGTTCAGCCAAAGTCATTATCTTTTGTCCCTTCTGATTGATGTATGGTGTATAGTCTTCAGTAGTTAGATTGTCCAAATTCCACCAGTCAAAGAAGTTTGGCATTTCTGACCAATTTTCAAATTTTAGAATGGTTTGCAGAAGGAATGAATGACCTTTGGATGATTTGAATTCATAATCCTTTAACTTCGAAAACAACGTTGAAAGTTTTGAAGATGCTTCAATGTCTGTTAAGAATATATGATTCTTGATGAAGTTTGCTATTTGGAACTGTACATTGTCAAAAATCATACTGTCATTGGCTATAGTCAGCTGATCTAATGATTTAAGCTCGTCAATATGCTCTAACAGTTTGGCATAGTCGCCAACTTCTGAATCCGCTTTTATCATGTAATATAGGGCCCAACCAACCGCTCTTTGCTTCCAGACATCAGTTGGCATAGCCGCTAAATCGGCTTTAGCAAGGTCGTACGCTTCAAGCACTTGTCCTTGCTTACACATTGTTGTTATATCTTTAACATTTGCCATATTATATAAAATGTGAGTTTATTATTTCTATTATTGCACTAAGTTCTCCATCATCTTTACCTTTCAGTGACATTGGTTTGGCGTATGTGATAAATCCATCAGAATTTACATACACCTTTATATAGGAGAAAGTTCCACTGGTGCGCATATAATACCCGTTGGCGGAATTAATTTAAGTTGATAAATATGAGTAAAAAGTTGTACATATCGCTGATTTTTAGTAACTTAGTAGTGACCAAAACATTAAGTTCGAACCATCGTATGTACAACCTTTATACAAAATTCGTCAAAATACTTGAGATATGCAAGCAATTCTCTGAAAATCTCGTCAATGAATCGGGTAATGTTCCACGTCGTGGTCCTGTTCCCAAGTTTTCGGATTTGGAAGTGGTGGCGCTATCCCTGACGGCAGAGACCGAGAGCATTGATAGTGAGAAGTGGTTGTTCGACTATAAATTGCAAGAGTACAAGGACAGCATTCCCAATCTCATATCAAGGAGACAGTTCAATGACCGCAGGAAGAAAACGTCAGGCCTGTGTGAGGAACTGCGCAAGAGGATTGCCATGGAAATGGATGGCGGAGAGGAACAGTTCTTTGTTGACTCCAAGCCGATAGAGGTTTGTAGGGTTGCAAGAGGAAAACGTTGCAAGATGGGGCGTACCGGCAATTTCTCGCAAGCTCCCGACTTCGGCTTCTGTGCTTCGCAGAATACGTATTATTTTGGTTATAAGTTACACGCTCTCTGTGGGTTAAGTGGAGTTATCCATTCCTATGATCTGTCAAAGGCAAGTGTAGCTGATCTCCATTATATGAAGGATGTAAAACATACTTATCACGACTGTAGCATCTATGGTGACAAAGGGTATATTGGAGCTGACGTACAGCTTGACTTGTTCGAAACCGCACACATAAGACTGGAGTGTCCGTATCGGCTCAACCAAAAGGACTGGAAACCAACATTCATTCCGTTTGCAAAGGCAAGAAAGAGGATTGAGACAATATTCTCTCAACTTACAGACCAGTTCCTGGTCATCAGGAACTACGCGAAAATAACGAATGGTTTGTTTGCCAGAATCATTGGCAAAATTAGTGCACTTACCATTCTGCAATACGTAAACTTCATTAACGACAAGCCCATTGGCAGAATTAAGTATGCACTAAATTAATTCCGCCAACAGGTATATAATATATTGTACTGAAATCTTCCTGGTGCTCAACAACATTTGTTATTTGAACACTTATTGTATCACATGCCGACCTAATCAAATCAAGCAACTTGCCGTGTGATTCATCGGAGGGAATGTAATCAAATTTACAAGACATGCCTCGTTCGTCATTTAACATGATTTCTATAAGCGGTGTATGCTGATTCGGAGATGTTGCCTTTGCAGGCTGGAATATATCTCCAGCTTTGTAGAAGATGTCATATCTGTCAACTCCGTCTGGAGTTTGTATGTTGTATATCTCCAAATAAGGGCGACTCTGTACGCTTATTATTTTGTAAGGAGTATACTCCATGTTTTTTGCAATACAATGGTACTTTGCTCTAATGCCATTGTCGACATTTTCGTCATGGAATGGTGTAGACCGAACCTCGTTAAGGATTCTACATTCCAGAGGTATGTTCTTGCACTTTTGTATTGGTTCAATTCTGAATTTAGAGAAAGACGTGATATGTGGTAGATTGGAAACATAAAGCGTTTTTTGTGCTCGTGTTGTAGCTGTATATGCCCATCTCAGACTGTCGTCATCAAGTCCTGTTCTACCAGTATAATCAACGAAAACTTTTCCCCATTCGCCTCCTTGACATTTATGTCCTGTTACGGCATAACCATATTTTGCACGTATAGCATTGTAATACTCATCATTGAGAAGGGCTTCTACAAAAACTTCTGTACCTTGTTTTAAATTAGGATGCCTCATGCAGAAATTTATATATAGTGCTCTGTTTTCATCTATTGAAATCGTTGCCTTATCACTTGTCAGTAAATCCTCAAGCAACATACAAGGCATCGGATTACCATTGCCATCAGGAACTGTCACCTGAATAAAGTTTAAAGTAATAACAATGCGTTGCCTATTTCCACCTATTTGGGCATATACAGGAGCTGACTGTTGGGTTCTCGCACCAACGGAAAGTACGGGAACAAATTCTCCGTTCATACGATTGAGCCTGTAATTATTTTGTGTAATAAGCAAAATGTCATTTTCTCTAAGAGGCACATCCCCTCCATAAAGAGCTTTGCGGATATCTCTATTATATCTGTTTGCAGATTTATTCGAAAAGCATATTATAACACTATCATGTCTACTGGATTCTTTTCTGTAATTAAGGTACCTATCAAGGAACTGTTCTGACGGTACCATTTCAACATCGTCCTTTTGCTCTTCAAACACAAGTTGGTTTCGTTTGTCTTTTTTAAGGAGATCACGTATCATCATAGCATTCTTTAGGATAACGCTATCATTCTTTTGACGAAGTACTTCTGTAAGCTCTGCCTCAATGACCTTCAGACCTTTCTCTTGGAAATACTCAGCCCGTAATGCATTCGATACGGATTCACCAACGGGAGGCAACTGTGCAGGATCGCCTACAAATATCACTTTACCGCCAAAGTTAGGTCGTACAAACGTAAGAAGATCATCCATCTGATTATCTGTGCCAAACATAAACAACTCATGTTCTATCTTGCGAGAGCAAACCATTGATGCCTCATCCACTATAGCAACAATATTGCCTCCATTTTCAGACTGGTTGATAGGGAATACGAACTTAAACTCTGACTCTGCGACATCCTTGACTTTTTTAGGTTCAACGTGTGCTTTTGCATAAATAGCTTTGTGGATTGTCACAGCTTCATGTCCCGTCTTCGTAGCAAGAACTCTTGCTGCACGTCCAGTAGGAGCCATCATGATTAATTTACGATTTTTCTCTATATAGTCAGCTATAACTTTAACCATCGTGGTTTTACCAGTACCAGCATAGCCACGAAGAATGAAAACAGAAGCATCACTATTAAGGAATACTTTAATCTGTTCAAATACTATATTTTGTTGAGTTGTAAGTTCCATATTGTTTGTTCTTTAACTCTTTTTTTATTAGTGTCCCGTTATAAAGGGCATGAATGATATATTGGTTGTTGTTCAGAGTTTAGATTAAAACCAATTGACTTATTCTTGATAGAATTGTCATATATTAATTACAAAGTTAGGGAAATAATATAATATAAATGAAGAAAGCGCATTAATAATATGCTTTTGATGAAAAAATATCTAATAAACGCTTACTCTTATCATCCGTTAGTTTGAAAACACCTTTCTTCTTTAAAACTTGTTTATTACAAAAAAATCAATTATATTTGCAAGAAAGATTTACTAAAATATACAACTATGAAAGATACTCCTTCTTACAATGGTATCGGTTCTCGTTCTAAGACCGTACTCAGAACAACTCGTAAAGAAACTGAAAACAGTGTGACTACACAACGCCCTGCACCATCAACCCCCTCTCCAAGAGGACATGCATAATTAGCTTATGTTCGATTATAAAAACGCTCAGTTTTATACTGACTATTTTTCTTCTTTAGAAGGATTCTCTCTTCTTGAGGAGTTCAAGGAATCAGAGGATAAAAATGAAAAGAATCTCTATATTGGTAGTGTAGAGGTTCTCAACACTATTCATCCTCTTATTCTTCGTGTAGAAATTCCCTTTACTTTTCCTCACAACAAGTTGGTTTTTCGTACGAAATCGCTAAGTGGTTATCCACATCTTATTCATACAGGCAAGATTGAATATGGTGATTGGTTTTGTTTGAACACTCCTTTTGCGGAAACTCCTGAAGAACAACTCAACCAAGAGATATCACGACTGAAGGAATGGATTTCCCATCAGATGCGCAAGGATCTTCCTGCAATTATTAAAGATGCTAATGTGATAAAAGCATTGGCATTTGCAAACGCATATGAATGGGAAAACCTCGATGAAGTAAAAGAGTTTAGTTCAAGAGCTATAATTACCTTTGTAGGACAAGAAATTCAGCTACGTTCATCTTATAAAGAATTAACTGGTTATTTCGATTGCGTTAAATCTCCAGACAATCGAATATATGCATTCTCTCACAATATAGATGGGACTAATTACAAGTTACCTTATATCATCGTAAAAGAAATTCCAGAAAATGTTTCAATTCTTGAAGACTTTTTATTGATGAAAGATTTTTATGGATGGGATGAAGAAACATGCCATCATCTACTATCTAAATCTAATTATAAATCCGCGAAAAATACTTTTGTATGGTCTTCTCCAAAATATGAAGTTGAATATACTGAAGAACAAGCTTTAAATATTGCTAATAATGTTATTTCTGAATTAGAAAAGGAAGAATCTTATTTAGATAAAAAAACACCATTTATTTATTCCATCATTAAAAAGGAACAATTTAAAGAAACAAGGGTAAAAAAAATTCCACCAAGTTATAAAAAGCTAATTCTTGAGGAGTTAAAAGAGGTAAAAAAAGAAATCATAACAAATAATGGAATTAAATACATAGAAGATCCTTGGAATAAAGTCTCTGAAGAACTTATGACTGAGGAAGAAGAAAAAGTAGAAGACTGGGTTCAATTTGGTCAATTTGTTTATGATTATTTCGTTGTTGGATTTGAACATGGTAAAGAAATTCAGTGGATTCTATTTTTCACTAATCCTGCATCCATAAAAAACAATCAGATTTCTTATGACATAAAAATCAAGACTATAAATATTGATAGTTTAGTTTCAATAAAAATGGGCAAAGCATCTCCTCAATATATTACCAAAGAGATGTTCTTTGGGCGAGGCGCATTATGCCCTATATTGGCAGGAAAACACATTGCGTTAGTAGGATTAGGAGCTATAGGTTCAATTGTTGCAGACGTACTTACACATAGTGGAATCCAATATATAGGATTGTGGGATGGTGATATTGTTGGACCTGGAAATATTTGTAGAAGTTCATATCAGTTGAGAGATTTAGGACAAAGTAAAGTTGATGCTATTAAAACAAAAATACAATCAATAAATCCATTTGTCAACATATCAGAGGTAATACCACATGGTTATTGGTCGTATGGCGCAAATTTTTCAAACTATGTTAATGGAACATTCTATGGCAATGTAAATTACAACAATCAAGAAGAAGCTGTTAAGCAATTGAATAATTTTGATTTAATAATTGATTGTACAGGTAGTAATGAGATGCTTCATTTCTTGAGCTATGCAGCTTCAAATATTGATATTATTAGCATGTGTATTACTAATCATGCTAATGACTTGCTTTGCATTACTAACAAAGATGGCAATCCATTTGAACTGAGAAAAGCCTATCTGTCGCGCATTGAGCAGGATACGAAGAACTTCTACATAGAAGGCGAAGGTTGCTATTCACCAACATTCCTTGCGAATTATTGTGACATAGCCTCACTGGTAAATCTGGCACTCAGGGACTTGAATCTTAGTATGGATAAAGGCACGCTGATGCATTCCACTATTTATTCATATTCAGAAAGAGGGATCATTGCAGACCGAATTTCAACCTATAAACTTGAAGGGTATGATATTACGTTGAATGTTTCTAAAGAGACTTTGTACGATGCTGAAGAGATGAACGATTCTCCTGATGGGGCTATCGGTTATATTTTCGGCTCATATAGCAAAGATGGCAAACAGATTATGATAACTCATATTGTTGATGCATTGAATGCTGAAGGACTCCTTTCTGATGCATTTGAAACTTCAAAAGGACTAATTGACTATATCGGTGATTATCGCTATTCTGGCGAGAAGTCAGAAACATATAGTGCATCTTCTTTTGAGCTGATTGCATCAAAAGCAGAAGATTGTTCTATCAATACAAACAACCCATTGTTAGCTGTAAGGAATCAGGATGGTTCAATTACCTTTTTTCTATACATTAACAATGAGTTGGTTAAATTCAGTCCGATGTCTTAACGACGCCGTTTGATTCTGTTATTGCTGCGAATGTTACTACCGTGACATTCGCAGTATTTTTTTCCGCTGCCACATGGACAAGGCTCATCCGCTGCTATCGGTACGGCAGGATTGACCTTGCGAGGCTTTTCTTTCTCTACTTTTCTTTCTTTTGAATTATCTAACAGTTTATTTCTAACTTCAAAAGGGATAGAGGCATACTTAAGTCTACAGAGAATGATATAGTTGATATCATCCATCATTTGACGATATTTTGTATCAAGTTGCTCTATCTCCTTCCTGTCTAAATCAGACATTATGTGCAGAACAAACTTTTTCCATTCCTTATCATAGATTTGTAGAATAATCTGTCTTTTGAATTCTCGGCAGAAATATTCGTAACTTGCTATAGACAACCCTACCTCTAAACGAATTGCAAAAGTATGCATCGCTTCAGAAAATGGTACTAATACTTCAGTTCTGTTAGGATTGTTTTCCGTACTTCTCCTGACAAGTTCCTTAGTTTTCATATACAAAGACATTAGGTGTTTTTCTATTTTGCATGAATTCTCACCCAAATGCTTGATTATATTATCCACTATAACGTTTGCTTCCTCAGCATTAAAAAGAACCGCATTACGCTGTTTATACATCTTTTTTCTATGAGGATCAACAATATCATCCTTGCGAGCAGTTCTCTCTCTGCATGATTTGAAATAGGCTTCTCTGTTTGATTGTGCTTTGTCGAAATACATTCTAACTTCGTCAGTGGATATTTCATTCATGGAATATGTATCTGACAGCCGCTCCAAATCTTTTAAATCATCGGGGCTTAGATTTTGAAGAATTTGGTCTTCAAGAGAAGCAAAGAATACAGAAGAGCCAGGGTCGCCTTGTCTACCCGAACGCCCTTTAAGTTGTATGTCTACTCTTACCGATTCGAAAAGGTCTGTTCCGATAACCATTAACCCACCAGCAGCTATTGCTTCAGGGGATGGTTTGATGTCAGTACCTCGTCCTGCTACACTTGTCGATACTGTTATGGTATTTCCGATGCCCGCTTTCGCAATAGTATATGCTTCATCTTTTAATGTTTTCGCGTCCAATTTGTTGTATTCAATGCCTAATTCATCAAGCTTATTACATAATTGCTCTGAACGTTTAACAGAAATACTTCCTACTAACGAAGGGCGTCCTGCTGATTTATTATCAATGATTGCTTTAATTATAGCATCATCTTTCTGTTGCGCAGTTTTAAATATGCGTAATGGAAGATCCTTGCGTATCAATGGTCTATGAGTTGGCAATGAAGCACATGGCAGATTATATATCTCCAAAAGTTCATCTTTAACTGGCATAATGGTGCCAGACATACCTGCAATCTTTTTATATAGCCTGAAGTAGTTCTTCAATGAGACCACAGCCATTCCGTCGAAGTCATTTTGAACTTCGACTTGCTCTTTTACTTCCATTGCTGTATGTAATCCGTGCTCCCATCGGTTTGATTCTTTTACACGTCCTGTATGAGCGTCAATAATCTTAACTATACCTCCTTCTACTATATAATCGACATCGCGTTCATACACAGTCAAAGCAAGCAGTAATTGCTGAAAAACGCTCTGAAGATATATTTTGTTTTTAATTTCATTTTGTTTGTCTTGTGCTAATTCATCAAAATCAGCAATTTCGTAGGTGCGCTCTACCGAAAAAAAATCTGGCATACCCTTCTTTAAGGAGAGCCATTCTTTTCCTTCTTGCGTAAAAAACGCAGATTTTTTTAGTTTGTCAATTTTATAAAGCTCAGCTTCCTTGTTTTCTGTCAATTCTTTGATTAAAGGATAGTTCTCTTTAAAGATCTTACCATTATTATAGTAATTGCCACCACCCACGATATGAGGAGTAGCAGCATCATCTATAAGAATAGAATCAAGCTCATCAATAATTGCATAATTATGGCTTTGCTGTACACATTCCTCAGGTTGAATAGCTAAATGATCGAAGAGATAATCAAATGTAAATGACGAATTTGTGCCAAAAGCAATATCTGATTTATAAGTTGCTTTACGGCGTTTATCCTGTCTTTCGTATTTTTCTATGCAATCAGCAGACAGTCCGTAAAACATGTATATAGGACGAGTGGTTTCAAAGTCACGCTTTGAAAGATAATCGTTAACAGTCATTATATGAACACCTTCATGTGTAAGAGCGTTCAGGAATACAGGGAGAGTGGCAACAAGAGTTTTACCTTCTCCTGTAGCCATCTCTGTAGCATACCCATAATGAAGGAATATTCCTCCTAATAATTGTTCGTCATAATGAACCATTTTCCATACATACGGAACACCCATAACATCCCAATGATTTAAGTATATAGCCTTATCTCCTGATATTTTTATAAAATCATATTTTTCGGCTATTTTTAAATCATTTGGTGTAGCAGTTACTTCGATGTTTCCAAGAGAAAAACGTCTGGCTGTTTCTTTTACTATTGCAAATACTGAGACAAGCATCTTGTCAAGAGCACATGGTTTGTTCTCTTGTTTGTTAATGAATTGTTCAATATGTCGCAGCCTTACACGCAGCTTATCATTTGTTAAAGAATGAAGAGTTGCATATTCGGTGTTAATGGATTCTATAGTCTTTTTGTATTTCTGTAAAGAATTACTCATACTTAACTAATTTTGAATCTAATGTACTAATTGTCAATTTTTGTCCAGATTCAGCACAAGAGACATCAACACGTAAACTGCCATTATCATCTAAACTCATGGATATTTTTATTGGCAAATCTACATCAGATGTTCCCATGGCAACTTGCATCAAATCTGCCTCTTTAATCAGATTCCATTCTTTTACATTGTTTGGATTACCATAAATAAACAAACAAGGAAATTCTTTCATGTTCTTACTGTCATAGAAGAATTCTGTCTCTTTAGAATGGTATGGTAGTTTTGTACCAGAAGTGATAAATGGATTAAAAGACACACGGCCATTATCGTCTAATGCTTGAATTCCTATTGCATATTTGGCAAATGCAGTTTTCTTGATTTCGGTTCTTACCACTTCTGTTTTAGTTTCAAAGAATCGTCTTACAGGTCTATTCTGTACTTCACAAATTCTTTCTATCTCGTAATTAAGTTCACGATAATCAACATCATCTCTTTGTTCTATATCATCCCATGACAGACGAGCGCAAGATGAACTTACTGACAAGAGATTTTGTAAGCGTTGAAATTCAGCAGAAAAAAGCATTACAATGTCACTATTGTCTGAAATGACTATATTCTCAACATTACGTGTCTCTGCATAGTAGGTCCAGTTGTATGAACCTGTTATTGCAACACTATCATCAATAACACAGAATTTGTGATGCATAAAACCAACTTCAGCTCCAGCAATGCGTAGCTTACCACCTGCATTGATGAACTCATTAAAGTCTGGAGCATAATACATGTAGTTGATTGCATTGTCAAGAAGTATTAACTCTACATCAACGTCTCTGTTTAAAGCGTTTATTAGTGCTTCAAACAATTCATTGCTTGTAAACCAAGCCATTGCAACTTGTATCTTTTTCGTTGCATTGTTTAGACAAGGAATTATTCTATTACGAATTCCTGAAAAATATGCTTTTTCCATATATACCCGTTGGCGGAATTAATTTAAGTTGATAAATATAGGTGGAAAGTTGTACCTGTCGTTGATTTTTAGCAACTTAGTGGTGTTCAAAACATTAAGTCCAAACCATCGTATGTACAACCTTTATACAAAATTCGTCAAAATACTTGAGATATGCAAGCAATTCTCTGAAAATCTCGTAAGAGAATCGGGGAATGTTACACGTCGTGGTCCTGTTCCTGAGTTTTAGATTTGGAAGTGGTGCACTATCTCTGGCAATAGAGACCGAGAGCATTGATAGTGAGAAGTGGTTGTTCGAGTATAAATTGCAAGAGTACAAGGATAGAATTCCTAATCTCATATCCTATGATCTTTCAAAGGCAAATGTGGTAGACCACCATTAATTGATACCGTCGGTAGCGTATCTGCGATGCAGTCTTGTACACGTTCATTTGTCATTATATACTTTAACGGGTCGGAAAAGTGTCATAGTATCATTTTCCGGCTTGTCAAAGAATCTAAAGTTCACTAACTCAATGAGTTGACTTGATGATACTTTTCTGGATTCTTTACAGAAAAGTATCATTGAAGTATCATTGAAGTATCATCGGGGCATTAATGGCTTTTTATAGAAAAAGCTATAGGTTTTCATCGAAACATCAATCGGTTTTTCTATCGAAAACCACTCAAATTCCACTCAAATTCCATCGACACGTCATCATGGATAAAGTGTTTTGCATATCCATTACGAGCGTATTCATTCTATTAAAGTTTTTGTTACTGTTTTTGCAGGAAACGTGCCCACTTGGGGCAAGCAGCGTGCCCCACTTGAGTAAGCAGCGTGCCCCTATTGGGCAAGCATCGTGCCCATTTTTGTGTCTTTTTGATTTGTTTTTCTGGAAGGCTCGTTGTCTCATTATTATGGCTAATCCACAAGTTGGGCGACAGCCGTTCCGATATGCAGATTATGACACTTGTAATTTTCCCAAATGTGATGTTTTGTTACGGCAAGGTTGATTCCTTGCAAAAGATAAGACGCATGTTGCGCCAATTTTTAAATAAAATATAGTACCTTTGCAAAAATTATGCAATAAAAGAGCCGTTTGTCGGTTTTAAAGAAAATAAGAAATAAGTAAATAAACAAAGTGAGTAATCAAAATACAGAAGAGGTGAGCGGTTTCGAAGGCAGCCATGACGCGATGGGCTGTGTTCAGCGAACCGTCAAGCGCCTGTTTGACATAGTCTTCTCTCTTGCCGGCATGATAATCCTCTCGCCGGTCTATCTGGTGATAGCCATCATGCTGAAGAGACAGAAAAACGGTCCTGCTATATTTTCGCAGGAGCGCATCGGATATAGAGGGAAGCCGTTTACCATTTACAAGTTCCGCACCATGAGCGAGCCGGAGAAGGAGCCTCAGCTTGTGGCGAAAAGCAGCATAGGGCAGTCCACAAAGACAGAGTTGTTCTTGCGTGAGCATCATCTCGACGAATTGCCCCAGCTTTGGAATGTGCTGAAGGGCGACATGTCGTTTGTAGGCCCCCGTCCGGAGCGCCGGTTTTATATCGACAAGATTATGGCCAACGACCCCAGCTATGTGCTCATCTATGAGATGAGGCCCGGACTGACATCGGAAGCCACCCTCTATAATGGCTATACCGATACTATGGAAAAGATGCTGATCCGTCTGCATATGGATACCGACTATCTGAAGCGCAGGTCGCTGGCTCTTGATGCCAGCATCATTGCCAAGACGTTCATCAGCATCGTGAGCGGAAAAAAGTTCTAACATAAAATACATCAGAAAAACCAAATAGAAACAAATTCTTCATTATGAAAAGATTCATCATAGCAATTTTAATGTCCGTGCTCATTCCGATGAGCATCATGGCGCAGTCGTCAATGACCGATGACCAGGTTATGAAATTCATCGTAAAGGAGCACAATGCCGGAACCCCTCAGTCTCAGATCGTTACGAAACTCATGCAGAATGGCGTTAACATCGAGCAGATACGTCGTGTGAAAAAGAAATATGAGCGTGCCGCCAAGGACCAGGGATTGGGACAGGTGTCGAGCACTACCGGAAGCAAGAACGACACAAGATTGAGGTCGAACGGCAAGAAGAAAGCCAACGGCGATGCCAAAGATGATGAATATCTTGACGACAAGAAGTCGCAGTATGACTCGCAGAACCGTTTGAAGGACGGTCGCGTTAAAGACAAGCGCAGCTATGTGTTTGACGATACCAACGATGAGTGGAACGACATGCGTGACGAACTCGACGAGTTCGTGCCCGATACGGCAGCCCTTCTTGAGAAGCTCATGATGGAGAAGACCAAGAGAAAGGTGTTCGGACGTAACATCTTCAACAACAAGAACTTGTCTTTTGAACCGAATATGAACATTGCCACACCGCAGAACTATCGTCTCGGTCCTGGCGATGCCGTGTTCATCGATATCTACGGAGCTTCACAGAAGACCATTGAGTGCACGGTATCACCGGACGGATTCGTTACGATAGACGGATATGGACCGGTGGAAGTCAGCGGACTTACGGTGAGTCAGGCGAACGCCAAATTGCGCTCCACTTTGGGATCGAGATACAGCAGCTCGCATATCAAGCTCACCGTTGGTGAGACCCGCTCGATAATGGTCAACGTCATGGGAGAGGTGAAAGCTCCTGGCACATACACCCTGTCAGCCTTCGCCACCGTGTTCCATGCCCTTTATATGGCAGGAGGAACAAACGACCTCGGTACACTTCGTAACATCAAGGTCTATCGCAACAACCGCCTTGTCACCGTAGTGGATATCTATGACTATATGCTCAACGGCAAACTGACGGGTAATGTGCGCCTTGCCGACAACGATGTCATTGTGGTCGGTCCGTACGACTGCCTGGTGAATCTTACCGGTAAGGTGAAGCGCCCTATGTGGTATGAGATGAAGAAGAACGAAAGCGTCGGCTCATTGCTGAAATATGCCGGTGGCTTCACTGGCGATGCCTATACTAAGTCGGTTAGAGTGGTGAGAAAGACCGGAAAGGAATATTCAGTATATAATGTGGACGAGTTCGACATGAGTTCATTCCAGGTGAGCGACGAAGACTCGGTAAGCGTAGACTCAATCCTCGACAGATATTCAAACATGGTCGAGATAAAGGGTGCCGTGTTCCGTCCAGGTATGTATCAGGTAGGCGGCGAGATAAACAGCGTGCGTAGCTTGCTGGAGCATGCCGACGGTCTCAGAGAGGAGGCGTTCACCGCACGTGCCGTGATGCACCGCATGAAGAAAGACCGCACTCTGGAAGTGGTGCCGGTTGATGTGGAAGGCATCCTTGACGGTAAGGTAGCCGATGTGCCGTTGAAGCCTAACGATGTGCTGTTCATCCCTACGAAGCAGGAGATGATGGAAGAACAGACCATAACGATACACGGAGAGGTGAACTATCCTGGCATCTATAAATACGCATCCAATGAGACGCTTGAGGACTTCGTGCTTCAGGCAGGAGGTCTGAAGAATTCCGCTTCCACAGTGAAGGTCGATGTGGCGCGCCGCGTGATGAATCCAAAGGCGCTTACCAACGACTCCATCTCAGCTTATACATACAGTTTCGCATTGAAAGACGGCTTCGTGATCGACGGTACTCCAGGCTTCCACCTCATGCCATTCGACGAGGTGTATGTGCGTAAGAGCCCGGGCTTCTCAAAACAGCAGAATGTCGTTGTTGACGGTGAGGTGATGTTCAGCGGTACATATACGCTGCAAAGAAAGAACACCCGTCTGAGCGATGTCATCAAGGCTGCCGGAGGTATCAATGACCGTGGATATGCAGCCGGTGCTACACTCGTAAGAAAGATCAACGAGAGTGAGCGCAAGCGTCTGGAGGCAGCCCGCAAGATGGCCCTTGAGCAGTATGAGCAGGTGGCTGCCGAGGAGGCAGCAAAGACCGGCAAGAGTGTTGACATCACAAACAGTGAGCGTATCAAGAAATTCCAGATCGATGACACCTATTCAGTAGGTATCGAGCTCGACAAGGCTATTGCCAACCCAGGCAGCGATGCCGACATCGTGCTTCGCGAAGGCGACCGCATCGTTGTTCCGCAGTACACCGGAACGGTGAAGATCAACGGTGAGGTGATGTATCCGAACACCGTAGGTTTCGTTAAGGGCAAGAAGGCAAGCTATTATATCGACCAGGCCGGTGGCTTCAACAACAAGGCAAAGAGAGGCCAGACCTACATTATATATATGAATGGTATGGTGGCAAAGGTTTCCCACAACGCCAAGCCGATGCCTGGTTGTGAGATTGTGGTTCCAGCCAAGGCTACCACCAAGATGAGCATTGCCGAGACGATGACCATCGGTACGTCGGTAGCGTCTATCGCCACGATGATCGCTACTTTGGCTAACATATTATAAAGGAAATACGATGTGATACGGCCCTGTCACGATAAGTGTCAATGGGCCGTATTGCTGATATAGACAATTATGACTTAATCCACTATTGAGTGGAAGACTTCGATAGACTGAAAAGCGAATGGCAAACGATAGGAACATAGTTCTGAAGAAAAACATACTGATGTCGGCGGTGCTGAAGATGGTGGGACTGGCAACGTCTCTCCTCATAGTGCCTATTACCATCGGCTATCTCGACAAGGAAGTCTATGGAGTATGGATGACCATGACGTCGGTATTGTTCTGGATAGGAACCTTCGATATCGGTCTGGGCAACGGAATGCGGAACTATCTCACCGAGGCAATCTCGAAGCAAGACTATTCGTTGGCCAGAAAATACATCTGCACCACATTCTCATTGCTCACCGTCATCGCCCTGGCATTGGGAGTGATAGGACTGTTGCCCTTGTCGCAGCTTGACTATTGCAGCTTCTTCAATACCCATGCTGTGAGCGGAGAAAGTCTTCGCAACGCCACGCTCGTGGCAATAGGTTTCACGCTCGGCAATTTCGTCTTGAAGAATGTGGGCTTCATCTTCGTTGCCATGCAGAAATATGCAGTCAACGACCTTCTCACCGTGTCGGGCAACGTCATCTCGATGGTGATAATATTCATACTTACCAAGGTGACGTCGGGCAATCTCATGTATGTAGTCCTTGCATACACGGCAACGACATGTGCAGTCTTTGCCCTTGCCACAATCCCCCTGTTCTTGCGGTATCCCGAACTCCGCCCCGCCGCCAACGACTTTGACAAGAGTCTCGGCAGACAGATTGTGGGCAAGGGAATGGGATTCTTTGTGATTCAGGTGAGCAGCTGTCTTGTCATTTTCGGTGCTGCCAACGTGTTCATAGCCCAGAACTGCGGACCGACGAATGTCACGACATACAACATCGCATACAAGTTTTTCAACCTTCTGATAATAGCCTATACCATCATCCTCTCACCAATGTGGAATGCCTATACCGACGCCTACGTGAAGGGAGACATGGCATGGATAAACGCCACTTTCAACAGAGCGTTGAAGTTCTGGGCGCTTTCCGTCGCCGGCGGAGTCTGCATGCTGGCAGTCAGCGGAGTGTTCTATCATCTGTGGGTTGGCGACAAAGTGGAGGTGCCGCTCTCCATCTCGCTGTGCACATTCGTATATGTGTGTGCCTTCAATCTCAACAACTGTGCAACGTATCTTATCAACGGACTCAACAAGATAAGAGTGCAGATACTGACATCCGTAGTCTTCACCATCCTTTATGTGGCGATGGTCAAGTTCACTGATATGGGACTGAGCGTAGAGAGTATAGTCCTGAGCATGGCAACATGCTATCTCGCCATGGCGCTTATACACATCTATCAGTGCCGCTTGCTGATCAGGCAGAAGGCAACGGGAATATGGGACAGATGACAATAAAAAGATAACAATAAAACAACAGATATAGTAGATGAGCAATAAGATAAGTGTAATCACCGTGGTCTACAATGATGTGAAGCACATCCGTGAGACGATGGAGAGCTTCTTCTCGCAGACGTGGGAAGAAAAGGAATATATCGTCATTGACGGTGGCAGCACTGACGGCACGGCAGAGGTGATAAAGGAGTATGCTGACCGTCTGGCATATTGGTGCTCAGAGAAAGACGCCGGTGTCTATGATGCCATGAACAAAGGCGTGCAGCATGCCAGCGGCGACTGGGTGAATATCCTGAACTGCGGCGACTATTATTTCTCAGACCATTCGCTTGCCGACGCCATCCGGAATTGTGATGCCGGGAATGCCGACATCATATATGGCGACAGCATGAAACTGCGCCAGGGGCACGTATTCCCGTTCCCCTCCTCAAGCAATGTGGCAGGTCTCGAATACAGACCAGTCTATCGTCACGGTTCATCACTCGTGAGAACGCAGATACACAAGGAAAACCTGTTCGCTCTTGACAAGAAGAAAGATTATGGTTTCGCTCTCGACTGGTATCTCATCTATACCCTATACAAGAAGAAATACAGGTTTGTCAGAACTGACGCCATAATAGAAGTCTTCGATGAAGAAGGAATGTCAAACCATCCCGTCAGGGGAGAATATCTGAACTACAAGATATCCATCAGCGACGGCTTCAGAATGGGTAAGCTCGTGAGCTTCCTGACAAAGGTGATGAAGATATGGCTTGTTGGAAGTCCCGTATATTCAGGAATGAGGAAATTCGTTCTCGGGCCTCTCACCAATTCCATCCTGCCCAGCCTCCCGTGGTGTGTGCGCAGGTTTGCCATGAGAAAGCTCGGCATGAAGATAGGCAAAGGCACCTATGTGGACAGCCGCTGCTATATAATGAACCTCAACAAACTGTCTATAGGAAAGGATTCACATATAAACCGCATGGTGACACTCGATGCCCGTGGCGGACTGACCATCGGCGACAGCGTGTCGGTGTCGCATGGAGTGATGATTATGACAGGCAGCCATGATGTGCAGTCACGCCATTTCCCGGTGAAGTTCTATCCCATCGAGATAGGCGACTTCGTCTGGATAGGTTGTGGAGCTATGGTTCTGCAGAATGTGAAGATAGGCAAGGGGGCAGTAGTTTCGGCAGGAGCCGTAGTCACCAAGGATGTCCCGCCATATACCATCGTCGGTGGAGTGCCGGCTAAGGTAATAGGCCACAGGACCGAAGACCTGGAATACCGCTGCACGCCATAAACAGGCAGGGGTAGGACAGTAGACAATGATTAAGACGTAAACGAAATACAAGATAAAATGTCAGATACAAAACGCGTGAAGGAAATCGACGTGCTTTCGCTTTTGAAGAAAGTGGCGTCGAGGAAAAAGGAAATGATAATCTTCGTTTCTGTATTCTTTGTTATTGGAGTTATCGTGGCTTTGGAACAGCAGAAGAGATACACCTCTTATGTGGTGTTGGCTCCAGAGGCCACAAGTATGGGTATGTCGCAGAACCTCAGCGACATTGCCGGAGCCATAGGTATGGATATAGGTGGCGGAAAATCTTCCGTCGATGCCATCTATCCCGACATCTATCCCGATGTCTTCGCATCCACAGACTTCGTGGTGAAGCTCTTCGATATTCCTGTCAAGGTGAAGGGACAGAAGAAGACATACTACAACCACATCCTGCAGGACACCAAGATACCATTCTGGGACTATCCCAAGTTGTGGCTAATCAAGATGTTCGGTAAGAAAGACACCATACCGAGCACCAATGTCGTTAACCCATATTGTCTGACAAAGATCCAGAGCGAGGTCTGCGAGGCAATAGTCGGAAGCATCGGTTGCCAGATCAACAAGGGTACCAATGTGATAACCATTTCCGTTACCGACACCGACGCTCGTGTGGCTGCCTGCATGGCAGACTCCGTGAAGACCAGACTGCAGAACTACATCACGCTCTACCGTACGAAGAAGGCAAGACAAGACCTGGCTTACTCACAGCAGATCAATGCAGAGGCAAAGGCAGCCTATGAGAAGTCGCGTCAGAAATACGCATCATTCGCCGATGCCAACTCAGAAGTTGTGCTCATGTCGTATCAGTCTAAACTCGAGGACCTGGAGAACGATATGCAGCTGAAGTTCAACAACTATTCGCAGACCGCCCAGCAGGTGCAGAAGGCACAGGCGAAGATACAGGAGAACACTCCGGCGTTCACCGTCATTCAGAATGCCACCGTGCCATTGAAGTCGTCGAGCATGCCGCGAACGCTTATGGTCATCATATTCGTGTTTGTAGGAGTTATAGCAGACGCCCTCTGGGTGTTGGTGTTGAGCCAGGCTTTTGGCAAGAAGAAATAAAGAAAGGTAATACATATAGATGGAGTTCGCTTATCCTTATCTGCTGTTGGTCATGATCTATGGTTCTCTTGCCGTATATGCCCATTTCAACAGCGAGTCACAAATGAAGACAATGTGTGTGAACATATTGTCAGTTGTCGTATTTGTGTTCTTCTTCGGACTCAGAGGATTCGTGGCCTACGACTGGACCTCATATTATCCCGAGTATCAGAGTCTGACCGACTTGCGCACCTTGTTCACGCTTCCGTTGAACAAATGGACGTGGGAGCCGGGCTTCATGATATTCGGAGTGATATGCAAGACCATATATCCCAACTATTTCTTCTTCCAGTTTCTGTGTATCTTGATAAACGTTACATTGCTGATGATGTTCTTCAGGCGATATGTCAGCAACATACCGCTTGCGTTTATGATCATGCTGGTGATGAGCGGTTTCGAGATAAACATCAATCTGGTGCGCAACTCCATATCCATATTGCTGTTCGTCAATGCCATCGTGTTCATTGAGAAGAAGCAGTTCCTGCCCTTTTTGCTCGTTTGCTTATTAGGCTTCACGTTCCATAGTTCGTCATTGGCATACATACCGATGTATTTCATCATCAACAGAAAGTTCAACAAATACATAATGATGGCGGTATTCGCCGTTGCCAATGTGATATACCTCTTCCATATCCCCATCCTGAAGTCGTTGATACTCCTGGTGGTAGACTATATCATGCCGTCTACCAAACTCTGGGTGGAGGCATATCTCAGCATGGACCTCAGCACGGGCTCCGTGTTGAGTATCGGCTATCTCGAGCGACTGCTCACCGGAATACTTCTGTTCTGCTATATCGACAAGCTCAGAGAAGTCCGCAACGGCAACAACATCTTCGTGAACAGTATGCTCTTCTATCTGTGCACATTCCTGTTTCTCAGTGAGTTCCGCACGATAAGTCTCCGCTGTTCCTATCTTTTCATCTATGCATACTGGATTGTATGGATAGACCTGATAAAGTGTTTCACCTATCGCAACAACAAGATACTGTATCTGTCGTTCGTGGCGTTGTACAGTCTGCTGAAAGTATATTTCCTTAATACCACCGCCATGTCGGAGTATTACAACATCACCATAGAGAACAAGCCATACAACGAGAGGCTCATCCATTTCAGACAACATTTCAACGACGTTAAATAAAAAGACATACCATGAAAGGAAAAGTATTGTTCATAGATTACGTATACATGAAGGGACACGTCAACTTCAATCGTATCCATATCGACGCCATCCGCTCGGCAGGCTACGATGTGAAGATAGTGTTGCATTCAGACATAGCTTCCCAACTCGATTATCCTGACAGCGATTACGTTGCCAAGCTGCCCCGCTTCCTTAATATGCGCGGCAAGAGAGCCGTTCTCAACCGCATTATATTCACTGTCACCCTGCTGTATCTGAAATTCAAGATACGCTTCTCAGATTACACTCATGTAGTGGTGTCGAGTTGCGATGAGGTCACTTTGGGTCTGTTGCCCCTTTGCCGTAATATGTATATAATATGTCATAACACCGGCACCGTGGCATCCAGAGTGAAACTATTCTTTCTCAAGCGTCTGGCGCGCCACAACACCTTCGTTGTGTTCGACGACTATATGAAGAAACCGCTGCTTGAGAATGGCATAACAAATGTTGCCGTGGTGTCACACGGCTGCGTCAGTCCGTTTGATGAGAGCCATGCCGATACCAGCCTTCCCGAATACTTTTCCACTTTCAGGAAAGTGGTGTTCCATCCCTCTTCAAAGGCAGACGACACCTTTGTGAATTCGCTCGTAAGCAGTAGCGAACTTGTAGATTTCCTTGCCCGGAACGATGTGTTGCTGCTCATTCATGGCGACAAGAAAGAAGGCGAGAAATATCCCGACAACGTGCGCTTCATTTCAGGCTTCCTGCCAACGGCGCTCTATCGGGAGATATTCCTCCGTTCAGACATCGTGCTCCTTGCCTATCCCTCATCCTTCCAGAATCAGGTCAGCGGAGTGAGCTTCGAGTGTGTGGCAAACAAGAAGAACATGCTCGTGCTTGAGCATCCCGCCCTGCATTACTGCCGTGACTTCTATAACTACGATCCGATATTCTCCTCTACCGGCGAACTGATAGAGAAGATGCGGGCGCTGACAGGCGACAACGGTCTGCATTGTGTGGCAACCCCGGAATCGCTGACTCCAGACTATCTTAAAATCTTTGGATAATGGAAATATCTGTTATAATACCTACATACAAGCCCGGAGAATACATCTCCGACTGCCTCCGTTCTTTGGAGGAGCAGGATTTCCCCGTTTCCGATTATGAGGTGATAATCGTACTCAATGGCTGCGACATGCCATACCGGTCGATGCTCGAAGGTATCATCACCGACAATGGTTATGTCAATGTGAGAGTCATTCAGACCGACGAGCCGGGTGTGTCGAACGCCAGAAATATCGGTATAGACAATGCAAAAGGCAAATATCTGCTCTTCATCGACGACGACGACTGGGTGGCAGGCAACGGCTATCTGTCGAGCATGCATGCCATGACGGATTTGCATACGGTGGTTGCCTGCAATTTTTATCTCATTGATGACAAGACCCGTGAGCACCTGCCGTATTTCCTCACATCAGCCTACAAGCGATGCATGGAATGCCCCAAGCTGACATTGTTCAATTCGCGGAGCTTCCTGTCCACGGTAACAGGGAAACTCATACCCAGAGATGTGATAGGAGACAGGCGGTTTGACACGAAGCACAAGCTCGGTGAAGACGCCCTGTTCATGTTCATCGTGTCCGACAGGATTTCCAGAATGGAGATTGTCCAAAATGCCGACACCGTATATAACGTGAGGGCAAGAGAGAATTCCGCCACCCGTGCGCGCCATCGGTATTCGGAAAGAATTGCCGTGGCGATGAGACTTACGTGTAGCTATATGGGGGCATATCTGAAAAAGCCGCTGAAATACGACTTCCTTCTGTTTGCATCGAGGGTCTATGCCACGATAAGCAAGCTGCGTAAAAAAGTATATGAATAGAAAATAACTGATATCGTATGAAATACTGCATATTGACACCACGCTTCCCATTTCCCGAAAATGGCGGAGACGTGTTGAGAATTAACAATATAGCCAAATATCTGAAGTCTGCCGGTCATGAGCTGGTCCTCGTGTCCTTCTGTGAGGGCAATCCTGACATGGCAGCCGTAAAGACTATGTATGACAAGATATACGTAGTAAAGCGCAAGAAGACCAACTCCATGCTCTACTCGCTTGAGTATATGCTGAGCGGTCGCCCCATACAGTGTGGCTACTACTACTCTCGGGAATACTCAAAGCTGCTGGGGATGGTAATCAGCAAAGAGAAACCAGACCGTTTCGTCAGCCATCTGCTCAGGATGGTGCCATACCTCACCCAGCATGGCGTGGAGTCTCAATCCATCGTGGAGATGACCGATGCCTTGTCGAAGACCTATACTCTGTCTTCCGGTTTCAAGGGCATGTCGCTGAAGAAGGTTATTTACGCCATCGAGCGCAAGCTTATCCGAAGATATGAGCACTTTGTGATGAATAAATTCCCGAAGGTTGTACTCGTTTCACAGGCAGACATCGACTATCTCTCTGCCGGGGACGACAAGCATTCGCTGGCATTATACACCAATGGCGTGGAGTGTATGGACGAGATACCCGATTCCTACGACCATGACAAGATCTGCTTTGTAGGCAATATGCGAACCCTGCAGAACCAGGATGCGGTGTTGCATTTCGTAAACGACATCTTCCCGTTGATTCTGAAGAAGAAACCCGGAGCCAGATTCTATATCGTAGGGGCAGAGCCGCCGAGAAACATCATGGCGCTGTCTGAAAAATCCGAGAATATCGTGGTGACAGGATTTGTAGACGTCCTTTCAGATGCCGTTAAGGATTCATGCGTGGCTGTGGCGCCGGTGCAGATTGCCGCCGGCATTCAGAACAAGGTGCTTGTGGCTATGGGTATGGGAGTGCCGGTGGTGATGTCGTCGCTCATTTCAAAGGCAATTCCCGAACTTGAAAGTGGCACCAACTGCATCATCGAAGATGCTGACCAAGCCTTTGCCGACGCTTGCCTGAGGATGATGGACAACGAAGCCGACCGCAACCGCATTTCCCGTTCAGGCTATGATACCGTAAGGAAATACTATTCATGGCAGGAGAAACTCTCCGGCTACGATCATTTGAATGCTGACTAATCTTCCACAAGCGGTCATCAAACTGTTACTCTTGCCTAAGCATGGCATAGAAAAATGCTCCATGATTCCGTTATTTGGAATTATGGAGCATTTTTGCAAATTATGGAGTCTTATATTGTTTTAGAATCCCTTGAATGTCAGTTTCAGCGTTTCCGACTGCAACACCATTTTACTTCCAGTCAATTTTAATACCTGGAAATTCTCCTCCAGCTTGTTTATGCCGTATGGTGCCAGCAGGGTAGGGTCGGAGAGAGGCACGTCGCCGTTTTCGCGGTCGTAGACGTATGGTGTGTGCAGCGTGAGCTGCGTGTTTGTCTGGTTGAAGCGCATCAGAATCTTCGCGAGCTTCTCGTTTTTGTCATCCGCCTGCATCAGTTTGTTTTGGAATGCCCAGAATAACTTTTCATTCTTCAGGTCGAGCACTCCGCCAGTGGCAATCGTGTCCACACGGGTCAAATGCCACATACCGTTGAAATCTCCGGCAGCCGATGAAGTCTCTATGTCGCATGAGGCGAGAGTCATCGTGGTAAGTATCGTTGTGGCGGCTATGAGGATGCCGCATATTGTCTTTCTCATTTCTTTTCTTTTTTCGTTTTTTGTTCCCCTTGTAGATTATCGGTGAAGTTATAGTGACAGTGTCTACAGGCTGAAACTGCCCCTCTTGGCGATGGTCAGCTGGAAACCGTAGTTGTTGCCCAGTATTCCACCGAAGTCCATGGCATAACCGCCTTTCACGCTCCAGTTGCGAAGCAGAGACCTTGTGAATTTGTATTCACCCTCAACGAGGAAACTGATATTGTGGCGTAAGTCGTTGTAAGGACTGCCATAGGTCCCCAATCCCTCCTGATAAGTGGCAAGCACACGGTATCGTGTGTTGTCGCTGGGACGGCCGTCGAATCCCAGATGGAAAGCCATGAAACGGTTGTCCTGCACAAAGATGCTTCCATTCTGGTTGTAGATTGGCGAGCGGAAGAGAGGGTTTCCCATCACCTGTCCCCAGTGCTGCCATCCAGGATAGATGTTGTGGTTGTAGTAATTGTCGGTGCCGCCGATATGGTCGGGAATAGTCGTCGTATGGTCGTGGTATATAGGTCCGCTTTGATATTTTGTGTAGATATATTCCACCACGATGTTTCTCAGCCATGTACCATATTTCATGTTGAGGTCGAAACCTATCATCCAGTCTTTGAAGTCGTAGAGCACGTAGCGTCTCTTCTTCTTCACCTGCCATTCCTCACCGCTTCCGTAACCATCGTAGTCGAGTTGGAACATCGCCGAGTGGTCTTCAAAGAATTTGTCTACGTAGAGTCCCGCTTTCCAAAGGTCTTTCTCCAAGTTCAGTCGCATCATCCAGCTGCCCAGCTGGTTGCCTTCTGCATTTTTGTAGTTTTCGCCATCGGTGATGTCTTTGCCTCCCGGCACGAAAGCGTTCCAATAACCTTTCAGACTCGTGTTACCGTTTATCACCGACACCGTTCCGTCACCGTTAGGCAGATACGATTTTCCGCCGAACTGCGATGCCATCTCCAGTCCCAGTTCCAGCGAGAGAGGGTGCATATACGGGTCGCTTCCTATTCTGATGAATCCTGCCTTGGAGTGATATAACACGTTGTCGGCATATCTGCTCCGCTTGCTGGTGAATTCGTGCTGCCATGAGTCGTCGGTCATTATTCCGTAAGCCACATGACCTTTCAGCTGCACCCAACCGCCAGTGAACGGCACCTTCCAGTAGTCTTCGAGCGCCAACCTCACCTGTGGTACGGGTCGGGCGTTTATGCCCAAAGTCTGCGAACCGCTGCTGAGCCTGTTGTCCTTCAGGTTCATCGGCCTTTCCTTTGCTCCTATGGAGAGAGTGCCATGCAGCCATCGTCCCTCCACGTATGCCTGTTGCAATACCACGTTGCTCGTATAGTTGAATGGCACGGCGGCATCAACGCCGAATCCGTATCCCCATTTCTTTTCCATGTCGTTGCCTATGCTTCTCTGCAGCGATCCTCTGATGTAGCCGTTGTTCTCGTCGAGCGACGACAATCCGTATTTGTTGGCATTCAGCCATAGTGGGGTCTTGCCGTGTGAGAAGCTTCCCTGGGCCTCAGCCGAATATTCAAATTCCCCTTTCTTCTGTAGCGTGGTGGTTTCGTCGTCGTAATTGCCGTTGTCTTGAGCCGTAGCGTTTAGTGTCGCTGCGGAAATCAAGGCAAGTAGAAATACCTTCTTCTGATTCATAAATGTTTTGATGTTTGTGTCTATTGTTGCATCAGTCTTTCGATGAATTTGCACACCATGTCGATACCCTTCACGTTCTCTCCGCCCTGAGGGATGATTACGTCGGCATACCTCTTTGTGGGTTCGATGAACTGTTCGTGCATAGGTTTAAGCACTTCGAGATAACGGTCTACCACCATCTTCACGTCGCGTCCACGCTCCACGATGTCCCTTTGTATGTTGCGTATCAGTCGCTCGTCGGAGTCGGCGTCAACGAATATCTTCAGGTCCATCATGTCTCTCAGCTTCTTGTTCAGCAGCGTCATGATGCCCTCGATGATTATCACAGGCTTTGGTTCCACATGGATGGTCTCCGGCAGACGGTTGCATTTGATATACGAGTATGTGGGCTGTTCGATGGCGTTTCCCTTGCGCAGTTCGTTCACCTGCTTGATGAGCAGTTTCCAGTCGAAGGCGTCGGGATGGTCGAAGTTTATGGCATGTCGTTCCTCCTCCGTCATCTCCGTCGTGTCGTTGTAATATGAGTCAAGCGGTACCACCGCAACATAGTGTGGAGGCAGAGCTTCCACGATTTTCTTTACCACGGTGGTCTTGCCAGAGCCCGTACCACCAGCTATGCCGATTATTGTCATATATTCTGTTTTGATGTTTGCTATTTTCTTATCAGGACCTTGCGGTATTGTTCCGCTTTCTTCTCCAGTTTCATGGGGTAGGCTCTCGAACTGCTTGGCATGCGGAAGAGAGTCATCCTCTTGCCGTTGTTCAGAAACTCTACCGATGTGCCAACTTTAGGGACGGGGCAGCCGAAATGCGTGGCGAATACCGTAGTGGCCTTCTCTCCTGTCGTCACCACCGTGGTGCAGTGGGGGAGTCTTTCCAGAAGCGAGTCGAGATCAGTTGGTGTCACAATCTCCAGATCCTTGTCAGAAGCCGTGTTCTTCGTGCGTCTCACGGCACACGCCGTGTCGTATAGCGCCACGCCCTCTTTGGTGAGGAATTCCACTATCTGCTCTTTTCTGAACCTCTTCCTCTCCGTGTCCACGAAATGGTCTTTGTCGTCGAAAAACAGTAGCCCAAAGATTCTCCACATGTCGTTTATGAAGTTAGGATAGAAGAAATCCATGCTCCATCGCTGTTTTGATGGCGGAAAACTTCCAAGCATCAGCAGCCAGGCATTCTTGGGCAGGAAAGGCTCGAGTGGATGGCATTCTACAGGAATGTTGGCGGATGATGCCCCGGTGTCGGCACTCGCCAATCCGCCAGTCCCTCCGTTCTTCCCCAGGGTAGTGGACAGGCTTGTTTTGCTTTCAGTTTCTTCGTTTGATTTCATAAAGACTTACTGTGATATAGTTCTTGAACCTCGGTATTACCCATTTTGCCATGGTTCCCTCAAATTAAGATCTATTCCATATCCCTACTTCTGCTCCTTCACCAGATACACCACTACCGGCAGGTGGTCGCTGTATCCGTCGAGCCATACGCCGCCGGCATGAGTACGCTTTGGAGCACCCTTGTATTTCCCTTCGGTCTGGAACAGGTAGTCGCGGCGGAAAATCTGGTTCTTGAAGAATTTCAGTGTAGAGAAATCCTTTGCTCCCTTTTTGTTCAGCAGGTTAGGAGTCATTACAATCTGGTCGAAGAGATTCCACGAACCGCCATAGGTCAGTGTTCCCAATCCCTCTTTCACCAGTATGTTGTACCATGGGTTATACATCTCGCCTTTGCCCACCTCGTCGATGTCTGGTTTGCATCCCAGAGCCTCCGTCATGCTGGCGTTTGTGGGGTCGTCGTTCATGTCGCCCATCACGAATACCTTCACCTTTGGGTCTTCTCTGAGCAGCGAGTCCTTCAGCGCTCTCACCTGGCGGCCGCCCGATTCACGATAGAAAGGTTTAGCCGCCCGGCTCGGCCAGTGACACACCACGAATGCCACATGCTCGCCGGCCATCTCTCCGCTCACGGTCAGGAATCCGCGGGTCAGAAACGCACTGTCCTTCTCCAGTTCCTGCACGTATGGCACGAGCTTAGTGTTCCAAACCTTGAAGAGCTGCGGATTGTAGAGCAGCGCGCAGTCGATGCCACGGCGGTCCGGACCCTCTATATGTACGTATTTATAGCCACGTGCCTTCAGCGGTTCCTGTGCCGTGAGGTCGTCGAGCGCCTTGCTGTTCTCCACCTCGCTCAGTCCAATCACGGCGCATCCCACGTTCTTAGGCAGCACGTCGGTGCCCATGTCGGCAAGAGCCCTCGCCATGTTCTTCAGCTTGTGAGAATATTTCAGCCCGTTCCAACGGTAAGACCCCGTAGGAAGGAAGTCGTAGTCTCTTTTGCCCTCGTCGTGGCAAGTATCGAAGAGATTCTCCTGGTTGTAGAATCCCACTCCGTAGCACAAATACTTTTTCTCATTTTGCGACATTGCGCCGATAGACACCATGCACAGCACTAATATCGGCAAGAAACTGATTCTTTTCATTTTCATATTGTTATAAATATTTTGTTTTTCTATACTGCCTGTCTGACAATTATTCACGTCTTTGTAATCAAAGACAAAGGTATGAATTATTTTCCATTATTTTGGCATTGCGATATTAAATGTTTGTAACATCCCGTATTTTTATCTTGTAATGTTTGTCGCTTAGTCAAAAAAGCGTTAACTTTGTGGCATACAAACATAACACTTATTTATGAAGCAGAAGAATCTGAAATTAGCCGTGATGGCATTGTGCTCCGCTTCTATGGCCCAGGCCCAGACAGTAGGTACTGACTCCATAGGACAGCGTGGCGCCGCTCTCAGTGAGTCGGCTTTCACGTTTACGGAGGCACAGCTCGGAGAAGACGATGATATGTCGCAGAACGTTACCATCGTCAATTCCAACTCCAACATGTATGCGAGTGAGGTGGGATTCCTCTTCTCGCCGGTGCGTTTCCGTTATCGTGCGTTCGACCAGAAGTATAACGATGTTTATATCAACGGACTGCCGATGAACGACATGGAGACGGGGCAGTTCCGCTATTCCCTCGTTGGCGGACTCAACCAGCAGACAAAGAACCAGGAGTTCGCCCTTCCGTTTGAAACCAACAATTTTGCCATGACGGGGATGGCAGGTTCAAACAACTATAACTTCCGTCCGGCAAGCATGCCGGCAGGCCACAGGATAACGCTCTCCGGAGCCAATCGCAGTTATACGTTGCGAGGCATGTACACCTTCAATACCGGACTCAGCAACCGTGGTTGGGCATTCTCAGGAAACCTCACATACCGCTGGGCGAACGAAGGATACGTGGAGGGGACGTTCTATAACTCCCTCTCTTACTTCCTCGGAGTGCAGAAGGTGTTCGGTGACGGAAGCCACTCTCTCTCGCTCACCACATGGGGCAACCCTACGGAGCGCGCCTCTCAGGGAGCCGGTACTGACGAGATGTACTGGATGGCAAACGACAGATACTACAACCCATACTGGGGATACCAGAACGGCAAAAAGCGCAACTCACGAGTAGTCAACGACTTTGCGCCGACAGCTCTGCTCACATGGGACTGGAAAATCTCCGACAACGACAAGCTGACGACTTCGCTCATGGGCAAGTACAGCATGTATAAGAGCACGAAGCTGAACTACAACAACGCCGACAACCCTCATCCAAACTACTGGAAGAATATGCCGAGCAGCTATTTCGATATCTGGGACGACACCAATACCTCATACCGGAACAGCGATGCGCTCGCCAACTGGCAGTCGGCATACGATTTCTGGAGCGGACCTAAGGCAAACCGCCAGATAAACTGGGACCAGCTGTATTATGCCAACAAACAGGCATCGGCACAGGGACAGGATGCCATGTATTATCTGCAGGCAAAGCACAATGATGCGCTGACAATCGCATTGGCTTCAACTTTCAACAAGCAGATAGACAAAGACAAGGCATGGAACATCGGCATTGTGGGAGCTACCAACAAGGGCATGCACTACCAGACGATGGAGGATATGCTCGGAGCAACGACATTCCACAACGTGAACACCTACGCCATCGGCACCTATTCGCCAGATGCCGACGAGGTGCAGTATGACCTCAACAACCGCAACGGCCTCGTGGGAAAAGACGACAAGTTCGGTTACAACTATAACCTGCTCGTGAACAACGGCAAACTGTGGACGAGCTACTCGGAGAACTTCGGCAACCTGCACTATGTAATCGCCGGTAAACTGGGATATACATCCATGCAGCGCGACGGAAAGATGCGCAACGGTCTCGCCAAGGACAACTCTTACGGCAAGAGCCACACGGCACAGTTCATTGACGGCGGAATGAAATTCGGAGCCAACGTTAATCTGGGCCGTGGCAACACCTTTACCCTCGGACTCGGATATGAGCACCGTGCTCCGCAGGCAAAGGCGGCCTTCATATCACCGGAGATAAACAACGACTTCGTGCGCAACCTCAAGAACGAGCGCGTGTTCAGTTCAGAAATCGGATACCAGTTCCAGACCTCTTGGCTGCACGCCAACATCAACGCATACTACAGCTACCTCACCAACGTGAGCGACTGGCAGAACTTCTATATGGACGACGTGAACTCATTCACATACGTGTCGCTCACAAACATGAAGAAGGCATACTATGGCGTTGAGGCAGGATTGAAATTCCGTGTTACAAGCGCCTTCGACGTGAAACTTGTCGGACAGATAAGCGACGCCAAGATTCTCAACGACGCCAATCTCGAGTATATGCGCTCGCAGAATGCCGTGGTATATGGTGATGTGGCAGACGGACTCGTTGAAGACCATATATATAATAAAGGTATGCGCGACAACGGCACACCGCTCACGGCAGCAAGCCTCGGACTCAGCTATCACAGCGGCGGATGGTTCATCGACCTCAATGCCAACTACTACGACCGCATCTATCTCTCATACTCTCCTAACTACAGATATGAGTCAGCATGCAAGGTGCGTGGCGACATCCTAAACAACCAGCCCATGCGCAGCAAACTCTCACAGGCTAAGGGACACGGCGGATTCATGATAGACGGTTCTATCGGAAGAAGCATATACCTGAAGCGCGGATCGCTCTCAATCAACCTCACCGTGACGAACATCCTGAACAATACCAACATCGTGACCGGAGGATACGAACAGAGCAGAAGCGACTACAGCACACCGAAGGCCGACGGAACGGCAACGACACGTGCATACAAGTTCTCTAAGAATCCAATGAAGTTCTATGCCTATGGCACCAACGGACTCCTCAATATCGCGTATAAATTCTAAAAAAACTCTCATGACAATGAAAAAGACGAAATATATAAAATTCCTCGTTGCGGCAATGCTCCTCGGCGGACTTGCCACTTCTTGCATGGACGATGACTGGAACGACCCGACCGGCGAGGTGGCTCCATATGGCAACAACGACATCGTGGAGGACGATGCCAAGATGATATCCATAAAAGAACTGAAGGCAAAGACAGTAGACCTCATCCCCTCATCACAGGCAAACGACACCGTGCGCATCACGGAAGACTGGCAGTTGAAGGTGCGTGTGACCGGAAACGACATTCAGGGAAACATCTACAACCAGATTGCCGTGCAGGACGAGAGCGGAGAGGGACTCCTCATCTGCATACAGAAGGGCGGACTCTTCGGATTCCTGCCTGTAGGACAGGAAATCCTCGTAAACCTCAAGGGACTCTATATCGGCATCTATGGCAACAACGTGCAGGTTGGTGTGCCATATACGAATACCAGCGGCAGGACATTCCCAAGCCGTATGAACATCAACGTGTGGAACGAGCACTTCAAGATTCTCGGTGCGGCAGACGCTTCAAAGGTGGTGCCTGAGAAATTCGATGTGTCAAAGCTGAAAGACGTGGCATACGTGAAATCTCATCGTGGAAAGCTGATGACACTGGAAAACGTGGAGATGGATGGCGCTGACGGCAAACTGGCATGGGCGCCGGAGGCTGACAAGGACGCCGGAAACGGAGTGAGCCGCACGGTGAAAATCGGTGGCAAGGCACAGAGTCTGATGGTAGTGCGCAGCAGCACATACGCCGACTTCGCTGCCAAGGCGATGCCTACGGGAAAGGTGAACCTCACCGGTATCTTCACCGTATACGCCACAAATCCTTCAAAATATGGCTACACCTGGCAGATTCTCCTTCGTTCAGACAGCGACATCGAGGAGGTGAAATAAGCAAGGCTGAGAATTCAATAAAAAGTAACAAAACTATAAAAAAGAAATACAATGAAAAAGATATTATATTCAGTAATGGCGATGGCTGCCCTGACATTCTCATTCGCATCGCTGACAAGCTGTGAAGACGTTCCTGCACCGTATGAAATGCCGGACGTAACACCTGATGAACCTTCAAGTCCGGAAATGGAGCCGGCAGGTACCGGTACACAGGCAGATCCGTACAACGTGGCTGCTGCCATCAAGTATATTGACAATGGTGGTGCCGAGGACAAGGAAGTCTATGTAAAGGGTAAGGTAGTGTCAGTACAGTCTGGCAGTTTCGACCCGAGCTACGGCAGTCTCAAATACTACATCTCCGACGACGGTACAGCAACAAACCAGTTCCTCGTTTTCAACGGATATGCAGGGCCAAACCGAACCAAGTTCTCTGGCGAGGACGCTCTCAAGCCAGGCGATGAGGTAGTGATATGCGGTAAGCTTGTGAACTACAACGGAACAAAGGAATTCACTACCGGAAACTATATCGTTTCAATCAATGGCAACGGTGGCGGCGGTTCAGACCAGCCGGCAGCAGGTCAGCCAACCGGCGACGGTACAAAGGCAAACCCATTCAACAGCGTGGCTGCAAACCTGTATGCATCGTCTCTCGCTGCCGGCGTGGAGTCAGACAAGGACGTATATATCAAGGGAAAGGTGGTTTCAGTCAAGGAGCAGTATGGCACCCAGTTTGGCAATGCCACATTCTACATCTCCGACGATGGCAAGGCAGACAATCAGTTCTATGTGTTCCGTGCTCTTTATCTGAACAATGAGAAATACACCTCAGGCGCAACTCTCAATGTTGGTGACGAAGTGGTAGTATGCGGCAAGGTTGTCAACTATATGGGCAACACCCCAGAGACCGTTCAGGGCAAGGCTTATCTCGTTTCGCTCAAGAGCAACGGCGGCAGCGGTTCTGAAGGTGGCACTACCGGTGATGCGAGCGCTTCGAATGGCGACTTTGAGAACTGGACAAACGGTTTGCCAAATAACTGGAAGACTGCTTCTTCTGCAGGAAATGCAACACTCAGCCAGAGTACAGATGCTCACAGCGGAAAGTATTCTGTAAAGGTAGGTGGATCAAGTTCTGCCAACAAGCGCCTTGGTTACAAGGAGATAACTCTGAAGCCAGGTGAATATACTGTTACGTTCTATGCAAAAGCTGCAACATCTACAGGTGCCTCTGTTCGTCCGGGATATGTTCCGGTGAAAGATGGAGCAAACCCAACCGGAAGCGATTATAAATATGGTGACTATGTAAACGACATAACAGCCACGAAATGGGTGAAAGTCACATATACATTCACAATCGAAACAGAGGGTACCTACAGCCTTCTTGTAATGAATGCCAAAAAGCCAGGCGGAGATGTATTGATTGACGATTACACTTTGACAATGGGCTCTACCGTTATCATTAAATAAAACATTGACCTTATATATTCAGAATCCCATCATCCCTCCAGATGATGGGATTTTTCTAAGCACTCCTAAATCTAACAATACATAAAATGGAAAACGACAAGGAGTTTATTCCGCAGAAAGGAGGCTATCGTGATTTGATAGCATTTCAGAAGGCAACTTGCATATATGACATCACATATTATTTCGCACACAAATTCTTGGACAGGACTGACCGTACCGTAGACCAGATGATACAGGCTGCGCGCAGCGGCAGACAGAATATTGCCGAGGGCAGTGCGGCGGCAACCACCTCACGAGAAACGGAGCTGAAACTGACCAATGTGGCGAAAGCAAGTCTGCAAGAACTATTGCTGGATTATGAGGACTATCTCAGGCAAAACGGACTGGTACAGTGGGGAATATCAGATGTAAGAACTGTAAAGGCGAGGGATATTTGTAAAAGACATAATGATACGGAATTTTATATGAAACAGATTCCGAGCCGTTCGGCTGAAGCCATCGCAAATATTGCAATAATACTGATTCATCAAGCAGACACTCTCCTCAGACTGTTGATAGAGAGACAAAAGGCGGATTTCCTGAAAAACGGTGGAATCAGGGAGGAAATGACGAGGGGCAGAATTGCTTATCGGCAACAGAATGGGTGGAAGAAGTGAGAAAGTGAGAAATCTTTATGGGACAGATAGGACAAATAGGACAAATAGGGCTTATAGGATTAATAGCAAGGCTGTATTTGTCCTATAAGTCCTATCTGTCCTATAAGTCCTAAAACGTCCTATTTGTCTTAAAAAAGGCGTAGCCCCCTCATTTAGCCTGCTGGTTCAACATTTTTCCAAAATTTCTTGTCCATTCCACAAAAAAGCCTTACCTTTGCAGCCAAATGCTGAAAAGCATCGAAAATAATAAACAAATAAACAAACAATTTTAGATTAAAATGAAAAAAGGTATCCATCCAGAAAACTATCGCCCCGTCGTATTCAAGGATATGTCCAACGGCGATATGTTCCTTACACGTTCTACATGCAAGACTAACGATACAGTAGAATTTGAAGGAGAGACTTACCCAGTGGTAAAGGTCGAAATTTCAAGCACTTCTCACCCGTTCTATACTGGTAAGAGCAAGCTCGTTGACTCCGCAGGTCGTGTGGACAAGTTCATGAGCCGCTATGGAAAAGCCCGTAAATAATATATACTAAGATATATAATTATTCAGGAAGATATTAAAGTGTGTTCAAGCGTAGTTGCATATGCGCATGAACGCACTTTTTGTTTGTATCCCAATCTGTCTTGCCCCCGAAACGGGCGTTACGCTGTTTTATGAGATGGGTTAAACCCATTTTGGGGAATAATCCTCTTGCTGCTGACAGTCAGCCAGAGGAAAAGAAAACTAAGACAATTCAAATCATTATGAAATTCATTATGAAGAACAGATTTCTTATTCGTGCTATGTATGCTGCGGCAGTTGCCCTTTTCTTCACGGCATGCGGCAGCGACAATGATGGTGGCGGTTCTTCACCGGCAAAAGAACCCAACGTAAACAGAAACACCGACTATACCGATGCTGCCGCGACAAGAACCGAAGTGCCGCATCTGCAGGGAGGCAACAGCCAGTTCATAGCCTATAGGGTGAGCGACAATACGTTCGACAAAGACGGAGTGAACTACTGTGTGGAGTGGGACCGCACTCTGAAGTCAAACCGCTGGACATGCTATGTGATGACCAAGCAGAACATAAAGAAGAATGTGCAGCGATGGTATGCCGCCGAAGGCGAGATGCAGTATCCGTTCGACGTTGTAAACCTGACAACTGACGATTATTACACTAAGAGCAACGGACAGGATTTGATATACGGGTCTGGATTCGACCATGGACATCTCTGTCCGTCGAACGACCGTCTGTACAGCCTCGCCATAAACAAGCAGACGTTCTATCTTACCAATATGCAGCCGCAGTACAAGGTGTTCAACGGAAGCGACAAGAACTATAAGTACAAGGGTCTGTGGATAAACATGGAGCAGTTCCTGTATAACTTCGTGTCAGGAACAAAGTTCTCCTCCGCTGACTCCCTCTTCGTCTGCAAGGGCGGTACGATAGACAGCGAGAACCATATCCTGCAGCGTATCGGCGGCAAGATGATAGTTCCGAAGTATTTCTATGCAGCCGTGGTGTGGAAGCGTGCCAAACTCAACGTGTATTCCGGCCTCGCTTTCTGGTTTGAGCACACTAACGTATATCATGGCGACGATGCGCTGAAGGGATATGTCGTTTCCATCTCCGAACTGCAGAACAAACTTGGCAACAAGATAGACTTCTTCTGCAATCTGCCGGACAAGACAGAGGCGCAGGTAGAGAAAGTGGCTGCGACAATGGACTTCGGTTTATAAAAAATCGCAAATATTCCGCATTTATTTGGTGCCTTTTCATCAGAAATGCCTATTTTTGCAAATAGATTGGCGAGAATGCTTCTTCTGAAGCCTCTGCAATGGAGATATTATAAGTCTGTAATCGTGGATTATCAATCTGTGGTAAGAGGATTGTCAGCCTGTAGGGGTATGGATTCCTCAACCTGTAATGCGCAGGGTATATCCTTGGCGCAGATGGTTCCGTGGCAAGAAGCGTCATTCTGCAAGAGAACAGGTTATTAAATCGGAAATATATTTTAAAACAAAAAACAAGAATAGAAATGAATACAGTATTTGACTTTTCGGTTAAGGACAGAAAAGGAAAGATGGTAGCTCTCAAGGAGTATGCCAACGAGGTATTACTGATTGTCAACACAGCCACTAAATGCGGATTCACTCCACAGTATGAAGAGTTGGAGAAGCTCTACGAGAAATATCACAGCCAGGGTTTTGAAATCCTCGACTTCCCCTGCAACCAGTTCGGACAGCAGGCACCAGGAACCGATGAGTCTATCCATGAGTTTTGCAAATTGAACTTCGGCACGGAGTTCCCACGCTTCAAGAAGGTGAAGGTGAACGGTCCAGATGCCGATCCTCTATATAAATTCCTCACTTCGCAGAAGGGCTTCGCCGGATGGGACGAAAGCCATCCGTTGACAAAGGTTCTCGACGAGATGCTCTCACAGGCCGATCCCGACTACAAGTCAAAGGCAGACATCAAGTGGAACTTCACCAAATTCCTCGTAAACAAATACGGAATGGTGGTAGAGCGCTTCGAACCTACAGAGAATATGGAGAACGTCGAGAAGAAGATAGAAGAACTGTTGTAAAACAGAATAACGACTTTAAATACTAAATTATAATATGGAACACGTAAAATGCTTGATTATCGGTAGTGGTCCTGCAGGATACACTGCTGCTATTTATGCTTCAAGAGCAAACTTGAAGCCAGTTGAATATTGCGGTCTGCTCACCGGTGGCCAGCTCACACAGACCACTATGGTGGAGAACTTCCCCGGTTATCCTCAAGGAGTGCTTGGCGGACAGATGATGAACGACATCCGCGAGCAGGCAGAACGCTTCGGCGCTGACATCCGCGACGGCATCATCACTAAGGTGGACTTCAGCAAGGCTCCCTACAAGGTGACAACCGAAGAGGGCGTTGAGATTGAGGCGGACACCGTGATCATCGCCACTGGAGCGTCTGCAAAGTATCTCGGACTTGACGACGAGAAGAAATACAACGGTATGGGAGTGTCTGCATGTGCCACATGCGACGGATTCTTCTATCGCAAGAAGACCGTTGCCGTTGTGGGCGGTGGCGACACAGCCTGTGAGGATGCCCTCTATCTCGCCGGTCTGGCAAAGAAGGTATATCTCATCGTGCGCAAGCCATTCCTCAGAGCCTCTAAGGTGATGCAGGAGAGAGTGATGAACGCTGAGAACATCGAGGTGCTCTTTGAGCACAACACCATCGGACTCTACGGTGAGAAGAACGGTGTAGAAGGCGCACATCTCGTGAAGCGTCGCGGCGAGGCAGACGAGGAGAAGGTTGACATCCAGATTGACGGTTTCTTCCTCGCTATCGGCCATAAGCCAAACTCTGACGTATTCAAGGAGTGGCTCGAGACCGACGAGGTGGGTTATATCAAGACCATCGACGGCACACCACGCACCAAGATTCCTGGAGTGTTCGTTGCCGGCGACGTTGCCGACCCAGTATACCGTCAGGCTATCACGGCTGCAGCAAGCGGTTGCAAGGCTGCGCTTGAGGCAGAGAGATATCTCTTGAACAAGTAATTCTCTCTTTGAGAGTTTCGTGAATATGCAGCCCGTAATGGTGGGCTTGCGATAGGGTAGGAGGAAGATGAAATATTTTTCCTCCTATTTTTATGTCCTTCTGTCTGGGATTATAAGAATAAAGCAAAAGGAGCGAAGAATCAGATTCCTCACTCCTTTCTTAGGTCTGCATTACCTTAATATATCCTGATGTCTTTTATGCTTCAAAATCCTTTTACCTATCGTTTCTTTAATATAGTATGTTTAATCCTTCTTTCCAGTCAGTCTTGTGTTGTATATATGATATAAGTCTTCTTTCTTTTATCCTTTTATCTTCCGAATCTTCCACCGCCACCGGAACGTCCGCTGCCTCTTGATGAACTGTTGCCGCTGCTGACAGACCTGTTGTTCGACGAACTGCTGCGGCTCGGTGTGAAGGTGTTGGCAGGGCGGGAAGAACCGCCTGCCGGACGATATATTCTCGTCGGGCTGTTGTTGAAACTGTTGCCCCTTGATGATCTGCCTATCTCTTGGCTCACTGTCGTGCGAGAGCTGCTCAGATTCGTTGTGCCGTTGCCGGTGCCTCTCCTCGGTGTAGTGCCTCTGTAGCCGCTGTTGTTGTCGCGTCTGTTGTTGCCGCGGTCATAGCGTCCGCTGTTGTTGTCGTCGCGTCTGTTGTTTCGGTCGTAGCGTCCGCTGTTGTTGTCGTTGCGTCTGTTGTTTCGGTCATAGCGTCCGTTGTTGTCGTTGCGTCTGTTGTTTCGGTCATAGCGTCCGTTGTCATGTCTGCGGTCATGGCCTCTTTGTCCGCGGAAATCGCCACGGTCATATCTGTCTCTCATTCCAAAGCGGCTCTCTCCTGGGCGAGGTCCGAAGGTGCGTCCGTGATACCAGCTGCGTCCGCCGTTTCTGTGCCAGCTGTGTCCGCCGTAGTATGTGGCATAGAATGCCGGTCTGCCGAAATAGAAATATGTGCGGTTCGGGTAGCGTACATAGATGCTGAATCGCCACACGCCGTTGGTCCATATAAGCGGACGGTAGAAATATGCCGCTGAGCAGAAGGCGTTATACTGCCAGTCGAAGAGGATATAGCTGAGATCCATGTTTCTTCTCGTCCAGTATGTGCCGTAGAGGTCATCATAGGTGCTTATGCTCATCAGATAGTCGAGGTTCACCTCGTATGCTGCCTCATACTGCTCATCGTTCAGGTTCAGCTCGTAAGCCATCTTGTCGGTCAGGAAGAGTGCTCTGTCCCTTGCCTGCTCGTAGCTCATCGCCATTGTGGATAGTGCCACGGTGAGAAGCAATGCCATTGATAATATAAACCTTTTCATGATCATTGTGTTTTATGTTCGTAATGTTCTTTTCTCTGGTGCAAAGAAACAACAATTCCTGGTGCTGCCAAAGGGTTTTTCCCTAAAGTGGGAGGGAAAATCCCTATAAGTGTTTTCTCTTTTTTGAAGTGTTAGTTTATTGTTGTACTTTTGCGGTCTCCTTGTTTACTTGTATCTTGCCTGCTTGTCAACTAGCAGAGCAAGTTGAAAACTTGCGGAATATATAATATAAGGTGTATGGCAACAGTGAATGAAACCAAATGGCTGACCAAGTATCAGCAGCTAAAGGACTATGTGGAGCAGCATCATCAGCTGCCCGACAAGAAGAAGGTGGAGAACCGGGGACTGCTCAACTGGTGGAAATACAACAAGAAACTGGCCAAGCTGGACAAACTCTCAGAAGAGAAGCTCCGGATGCTACAGGAATTGTCTGACAGCAGGATAATAAAATCTGACAAAAAGGCATTGTTTTTGTAAATATTATGTACATAGTGTCATGCGTTTGTCATATATTTGTATATATTTCCGCTTGTTTTATGTCAATTATCTAACTATTAATATATGCCTTCTTTGACCGATATCAATAAAAAGTGTATGAAACGACTATATCCCCTCTATTTGTTGTGTGCGAACACAAAAGGCATTAACTTTGCAACTGAAAAGATAAAGATATAGATAAAAGCTGCAATAAGAGCAGCAGGTAAGAAGATTGTTTAACGATAACTAAAAAGAGAAAGGAAATTGATTATGTTGACATTTATGTTAGTAACAGCATGTGTAGTAGCTTTTGCAGTATTGGCAAGTGTTGGAATGAACATCGGCATGAAGCTCTACAAGTAAATTTTCTGAAGTATTTGAATTTTAGAAAGTATTAGAGAGAATCAGTTTATTTGTATACCCGCTCGCATGAGAGGGTGTAACCGGAGCGGTTGAATGGCGACTTCCATGTCGTTGTTCAACCGCTTTTCGTTGTTTTTGACCCGCAGATTTAGACAAGAACCTGGATAAACCCAAGGTGGATGATTTTTCTGCCGACATCAGCCCCCACCTGGCCTCAAACCCATCCTAACCTTCCCAAAGGGAAGGAACAGATTACTCCGGCTATCGACGACAGCCCCCACCTAGCCTCCCCCGAAGGGGAGGGATAGATAGCATTGGCTGCATGATAGTCATTTGTAGTTGTCTGATTATCAATCGTTTATCAATAGTAACAGTAACTGTCCCTCCCCTTCGGGGGAGGCTAGGTGGGGGCTGATGACAATATTCAGAGTAGTTACTATTGGCTTGGAGTTAAGTTTGAACTTCATCAGCTTTGTGGTTTTTCCCCTGTTTATCGCTCGATGTCTTTTACGAGGTGGTGACTATGGTCACCACCATCAGCTGCCGGATGTAGTTTCCGTCGAGAGCTGGCTCTCGACAGGGAAGTACAGCCGACAGATGATAAGCTGTAAGGCTCGTAAAAGACATCGGGTGTTTTTCCGGTTTTTGTCTTAAATCACATATCCCTTTCGCCCGTCCTGTTTTTCCCCCACGTCGTGGGGAATGAAACCCCACATTAGGGGGGTCTGTTCCCCACGCTGTGGGGGAAAATCAGGGTCTATGTTTTAGACATCACAAGTCTGTTTTTCAGTCCATGAATTCAACCGGAATATAACCACCAAACGGTCATTAGACCGTCTAACTACAAATCGTTCATCAGTCCGTTTGATGTGTTATCATTCCTCTTCAGACGTTTCCTTTCCGAAGTCAGGGTCTATCTTCAGGAATGCCGTTACGAGGAACGTGATGGTGCAGCAGAGCATCACGATGATGAAGAACGTGCGATAGCCCAGCATATCCTTCATATATCCCGACACCATGCCCGGAAGCATCAGTCCGAGATATGATATTCCGGTGCAGATGGAGTAGTGGGAGGTCTTGAACTTGCCCTGGCTGTAGAAGAGCATGTAGAGCGTGAGCACGGTGAATCCCAGTCCGTATCCGAACTGTTCCACGAAGAGACACGACGACACTACGAAGAGGTCGGAGTTGAGCGAATAGCTCAGATATATATACACCACATCAGGCAGAGTGATGGCACACACCATCGGCCACAGCCATTTCTTCATACCGTCGCGGCTCACGAGATATCCGCCGAGGATTCCGCCGAGCAGCAGACCGATCAGTCCCACCGTGCCGTTGGCGAGTCCGTATTCCTGTGGCGAGAGTCCCAGACCGCCCTGGGAGTTGGGGCGCAGGATGAATGTCTTCGTCATGGTGTTGAGCAAGGCCTCCGGAAATCTGTATAGCAGCAGGAAGAGCATTACACAAAGCGTTTCAGAAGCCTTGAACTTGCTGAAAAACGTGGTGAACATCGTCTTTATCTCGTTAGCCACCTCTGTCATGCTGCGTTGCGTATGAGCGTCATCTGCAGGTTTCGGCATAGTGCGGCAGTGGAGCAGCCACATTCCCAGGAACAGTCCGGCGAGCCCATAGAATATCAGAGCCCACGAGAATTTTATCTGATTGCGGAACACCACCTGCAGCACTCCGGCGAGCGACACGAGAATGCCGTTGACGAAGATTATTGCGAGTCTGTAGAACGTGTTTCTGAGCCCCACGTATTTTGCCTGGTTGTGGTTGTCGAGTTCTATCATGTAGAACCCGTCGGCAGCCACGTCGTGGGTGGCGCTGCAGAAGGCGATGATGAAGAACAGGCACATGGTGGCCTGAAACCAGAATGCCGTAGGTATGCTGAACGCTATGCCAGCCAATGCGCTGCCGATGAGCATCTGCATGGCGAGCACCCACCAGCGCTTGGTCTTCAGGAGGTCGATGAACGGGCTCCACAGCGGTTTTATCACCCACGGCAGAGCCAGCCATCCGGTGAAGAGACCCACCTCAGTGTCGGTGAGTCCCATTTGCATATACATCACCACGGAGAGACCCGTCACGATGGCGTTTGGCAGTCCCTCGGCGAAATATAGGGTGGGCACCCATGCCCACGGAGATGTTTTAGTCTTCATTTTCGTTTCGTTGTTTTCAATAAATGTCCTTTATCTCGGCGTTGCGATAGTAGTGGAGTAGAATCTGACGGTAGTCGAAACCCTTTTCTCCCATCACGGCAGCACCTATCTGACACAGTCCCACACCGTGTCCCCATCCGGCTCCCGTGAGTTCGAACCGCTGCGGCACACCGTCGCTGCCGATGTCTTTGCGGTCTACCACGAATGCCGAGCTATAGAGGTGAGAGTCGCTCAGGGCGCGTCTTATCTCCAGTTCCTTGCCGATGGTGAACGAGCGTTCGGTGCCCACTATCAGCAGTTTGCTTATCCTGCCACTCTTTCCGCGTTCCACCGCCTTGAGGTCGATGATGTCGCCGAGGTTCATCTTCAGTTTCTCATCCAGCAGACTCTTCAGCTTCTGCTGAGTCAGAGTGACGTGCCAGCGGTAGAAGTCGGCAGTCTCCTGGTCGTAGTCGTTGAGCACCTCAGAGAGCACCTTGGCATCGCTGGTGTTGCAGAAGCTCTCCGGACTCGTCCTTATCCATTTCTCGGCATTCTCCTCGATGGTGAGGTCGGGCACGCTTTCGCCGCCGTCCTTCATTCCGCCCTCGGTATCCCTGACGGCGATGAGATAAGGTTTTGACACATCCTCCCAGCAGTATTGGAACTCCTCGCTCACTCCTCCGCAGCATTTCGAGAACCTGGCGTCGCAGATGTCGTTGCCGTTCATGAGAATCTGTCCTCTCGTCAGCTTTATCGCCTGTGCCACGTGTGGCGACGTCTCTTTCGTTATTCCCTGATAGCGCTGGCAGTGGTCGTCGGCACACACGTCGAATATGGTGTGGTCTTCGCGGTCGTACCAGCGGATGAGCATGTCGTCCTTCTTGACAAACGAGAAAAAGTTGTTGCCGCTCTCAGCCACTTCCATCCTCTTCTTCATCTGTGCGAGCAGCCATGAGCGGGAGATTACGGCGTGAGCCTTGAGCAGTTCCAGACTCGATGTGGCGCTCATCTCGCTTGAGATTACGCTTTCGAGATATTTCTCCACAGGCAGACTGTTTATGGCGCATATCTTGTCGGCCTCCACCACGAGGTTCAGTTCTCCCTGGAAGGTCTGCGTCTCCTTGCGCTCCCAGTGGAAGTTCACACCGATGGTCACGTCGAAGAGCGAGAACGACGCCTTGTCGGTCTTCGGTGAGAAACAGAGTTCGCGGTATTGGTTGCCGTTCCACAATATTCCACCCTCAGAGAATTCCACCACCTGTCTGCCGGTGATTATCTCACCCTTGGCAGAATACTCGCCGTTGAGCGAGAACTCAATCCTCTCGCCGCTCACTATTCCCACGTGAACGTTGGGCTCGCGGCGCTTGGGGCATATCATGCTCGCTGCCGAAGGTTTGTTGGCATTCTCCTTTATCTTCTTTATCACAGAGGCAAACTCCTCGTCGTTGAGGCTCACCTCACGCAGTATTTCTATCGCCTTCTCTGCCGTGAGACTCTTGAAGTCGGCCTCTCGCGGCGTTATTATCATTCCAGCCATGTCGAGAGCTCCCGGACTGATCATCAGCGAACCCTCGGCCTCAGGAGCCGACAGGTCGGGATAGCATGCCGGACGGTGGCGGCGGCGAGGGAATACCACCGAGAGATATTCGTCGCCGTTTCTCCAGCTCACGATGTTCATCATCGGCTCATAGTCGTCCTTTGCCATTGGCAGCGCCTTGTAAACGAATTTGAACAGTTCGGCGTCGCCCTTCAGACTCTTGCTGCGGATGAGCAGTGCCGGCGAAGGATATTCGTTTATCACGGAAATGCTCTCGCCGTCGTTGTTGGTGGATATCTCCGTCATGTTGCGGCAATAGCGTTGCCATCCCGTCTGCAGCGGCAGCAGTCCGCTCGTGCCGGCCTGGAAATGACAATGGTCGGGAGCCGACGCTCCGCATTTCGGACCGTTGTAGAACACCATCAGCTTGGGGAACAGCGTGAGCAGACGGTGTATCTCGCTGTAGTTGTGGTATATTGCCTGTGGCTGGTGGGTGAGCTTGGGTATCGTGAAATGTGCCGGCAGGATAGGGTAGGGGTTGACGAGAAGTTCGAAGTCCTTGTCGACAGTCTTCGACATCTGTTCCTCAGGACGGTTTTTGCGGCAGAGGAAGCACGGACGCTTCTCCAGACTCTTCTTGTCTATCCTTGCCCCTGTGGAGACGATGCGTGCCGGATTGAACTGCACAATGATATTGTTGCCTTCGCTGTTGAGCTGGCGCTGCTCCACATTGTGAAGGTCGCGGAAGTTCTCCCTTGCCAGGTCCCACTGCTCCATCTGTCTGTTGAAGAAGCGGTGGAGCGAACTGTCGTCGCTGAAGTCCATCATTCCCTTCTCTATCTGCTGTCTGGCAGAGAGCTCTATTGTTCTGATTCTGTCCTTGTATAAGTTGTTGGCATTCACCTTCTCTATGCTCAGAGCGGCATCGCTGTTTCCGCCCCATCGGCGGCAGAGATACAGTTCGGAGAATATCCTGCCAATCCTGTAGCGGCGGCAGAAGGCGAGCGCCATGGCATAGTCTTCGCCATAGCTCGTGTTGGGGAACTGCAACTGCCGGAGCAGCGGTGTGAAGAAAGCGCGTGGCGCTCCCAGTCCGTTGATGCGCAGGGCGTTGTTGCATCCGTTGTCGTCGGTCCATTCCGCATGGTCTATCAGTCCTGGCGGCAGCGTGTTGAGGTTGAAGTCACACATACGGTAGCTTCCGATGATCATTGCCGCATGCTGCTTGTGGAATTCGTCTACGATAGTCTGCAGCGTGTTTTCAGACGAATAGAGGTCGTCGCTGTCGAGCTGCACGGCGAATTTTCCGCATCTGCTGTCGTTCACCGCCACATTCCAGCATCCACCTATGCCGAGGTCGGTACGCTCAGGCACGATGTGTATGAGCTGAGGCTTTGAAGGGTCAGCATGTTTTGCAGCATATTCTTCCAGAAGAGTCGTAGTGTTGTCGGTGGAGTGGTTGTCCACAACTATGACGTTGAATCTGAATTTCGTCTTCTGTGCCAATGCGCTGTCCACGGCGTCGCAAATCGTCTTCTCACGGTTTCTGACCGGTATTATCACCGATGCCTCGCATGCGAACTGCTGCTCGTTGAAGTCAGGAGTCTCATATCCGTCGGTGTCGATGAATGCTCCCACCTCCTTGAGATGCGCCGTGACGGCTTTTTCCATCTCCACCTGCACCTCACGGTTGCGCGGGTTGACATAGTCGAACTGCTTCTCGCCGCTTGTGCGGGTGTCGCTCTCCTCCTCTGTATAGAGATATTCGTTGAGATGGAAGATGGAACCGTTTCTGCTTATGAACAGGCGCAGGTCGTACAAACCGGCATACATGTAGTCGGCATCAGCGTTAGCGGCGGCATATTCCTTTATCAGCCTGCTCTTGAAGAGCATCACGCTTCCGAAGTCGAAGTCGTCGCGCAGGCTGCCCGCCTGATAGTCTATCACGGGGTGTGCCACGGTGTTGCCGTTCTCCACAGAATAGTGGTCGCTGTATACCATTGCCGCATTGGTCTCGGCAGCCACCCGGATCATCCTTCTCAGAGCATAGAGTCCGATGGTCAGCGGTGTGGACTTGGTGTATATCATCGTGTATTCGCTGTCGGTATTCTCGGCGATGCTTATCATCGTTGCCGACGACATGATATTGTCTACGACAATCATCGCACATCCCTCTGGAGCGGCGTTCTGCATGGCGAAGTCTTGCGAAACGAGCAAGTTTATGTGTTTCACTGCCCTGCATTCTCTCAGCTGGTTCACCGTAGGCATCACGGCCTCGATGTCGGCGCATGGCAGAAAACAGTCTGTCTTTATTATCATGGTGTGTATAAATTGTTTTTTTTATTTGTTGTTCCTTATTTCATTCCGTTGTTATTCTCTCCTTCGAGCCATGCGTCGATGAGTTTGCGGGCTATGCTCAGCTTTTCGGGGATGGTGGGCAGGTTGTCCTTGCGGAACCATGCTCCGCGGGCCAGTTCCGAGGTCTGCAGTTTTATCTCTCCGCTCACGTAGTCGGCATTGAAGCCCACCATCAGTCCGCAGGGGTAGGGCCAGGGCTGCGAACTGAAATAGCGCAGGTTTGTGATTTCGAGGTTTGTCTCCTCCTTCACTTCGCGGTGTACCGCCTCTTCGAGTGTCTCTCCCGTTTCAACGAATCCAGCCACGAGTCCCATGAAGTTGGACTTGAAGTTTCTGGCATGCACGAGCAATACCTCGTCGCCCTTGTGTATCAACACGATAATAGCCGTGGCGAGCTGGGGCCACACCTCCTTGCCGCATTCCGTGCAGCGCTTGCTGATGTCGGTGTGCATTTTCATCGGCGAACCGCATACGCCGCAGAACTTGGTGTTCTGGTCCCAATACAGCAGTTCTTCGCATTTTCCGGCCTTGAGATACAGTTCCTTGGTTATCTTGTAGTAGCTCTGGCGCAGTCCGCACATCTCATATCTCGGATTGTCGGTCACGGGATGGTCGATGGAGTATGTGCAGACCGCCGTGTCGCCCAGCGGACTCACGTTCATCATGTTTGTCCACGGTTTCGTCTCCGTGGGGGCGTTCTCGCCGTAGGGTATGGTGTAAGTGCCGTCGGGCAGCTTTTCGAGCATCAAGTCTCCTTTGCAGAAGACGAAAAACAGTTTTTTCATTCTTTTGTCTTTTGAGTAACAGTTTTCTGTTTTATCTTTTGAATATCAGTTTTCTGTCGCGTTCGAGTGCCGGCTTTGTCCATTTCTCCGGCACGAAACGCCAGTTCTTGTTAGGCTTGGCATATATCGTTCCCTCGCTCTTTATCTTTTCTGCGAGATAGTGGCGCATGTCGAGCTTGCTCTCGTATTCAGTGCGTCCCGGCAGTTCCTCCTTTGCTATTCCGGCACCTCTGGTCAGCAGTTCGCCGCCGCCGTTTGCCCGATAGCTGTTCATCACCACCCGATACCATTTCTTGGCATTGAAGCGCTTGCCGTCAGACATCCTCAGTATCTTCACCTTCTTGCCCTCCGGTTTCGTCACGTCCACCTCATAGTCTATTCCGGCAGCAGAGTCGAAGTTGAAGGTGAAGTTCTTGAATCCGAACTTCTGCATGTCACCAGTGTTCCTCTCGTCGATTAGCATGATATGGTCGTCGGGCGATTTCATCTGGTTTGTCCACAGGGCATAGCTCATTTCGAGATAGTTCTTTATCTCCTCGCCCGTCATTCTCAGCACACAGATGTTGTTCTCGAATTTGTATAGCTTGAACATGTCGCTCATCAGGATTTTGCCCTTGTTGAGCTTCGTGTTGAACTGCAGCGGTGCGTTGAACGACATGTCGGCATTTGTTATCGCCAACTGCAGGTTGTGGATGAGGTCGGTGAAAGCCGAATTGCCGAAGAAGCAGTCGCGGGTGTATATCGTGTCGGCAAGTTCGCCGATGGGGGCGTTGATGAATCCCTTTATCTCGTCGATTTCCTTGGCGAAGTGGCCCATATACGCCGAGTCAACGGGTTCGTTGCAGATGTCGCGCACCTCACCGGTTATCTTCTTCTCTGCCACCTTGCCGTCGCGCAGCGTTATCTCCACTTCAGCGTCGGCAATGTTCACGGCGTTGCACGAAGGGTCGAGACACAACACCTCTCTTCCTGCCGCATTCTTCACCACCGCCTTCCTTGCGTGGTGGTCGTGGCCAAAGAAGAGGATGTCGAAGCCATCCACGTTTTTCGCCGTGTTCTCCGTCTCGTCCTCGGTGTAGTCAGCGTTTTCTATTCCGCCGTTCCATCCGCTGTGGAACAGTCCCACCACCACGTCGGGACGCTCAGTCTCTCTCAGCCGTGCTATCCATTCCTTTGCCGACTTCTCTATGCCGTCGAAGCGCAGTCCCTTCCATAGTTTCTCGCCGAGCCAGCTCGGTATGGCAGGTGTCAGCATTCCTATCACGGCGATTTTCACTCCGTCGCGCTCTATGATGGTGTATGGTTTCACGTATGGCTTCCCGGTGGCGGTGTCGATGATGTTGGCGCCCAGCACAGGTGCGTTCATCTCGCCAATCCATTTGTCATACACGCTGTGCCCGGTCTCCACGTCATGGTTGCCGAAGGTGGCGGCGTCGTATCGCATATAGTTCAGGATGTCCGACACGATGTTGCGCTTGTCGGTAGCCACATAGTTGTAGTAGTAGCATGTGGGCTGACCTTGCAGGATGTCACCGTTGTCGAGCAGTATCACGTTGTCGCCATACTCCTGTCGCAGTCTGTTCACGTATGAGCTGACCCTTGCCAGCGATCCCTTGGCGTCTCTCCGCTCTATGAAGTCGTAGGGGAAGAAACTGCCGTGGACGTCGCTCGTCTCGAGAATTCTCAGTTTCACGGTCTTTGTCTCTTGTGCCGTTGCCGGGCAGGTGGCAGCCAGGGCAATCGCTGCCGTTATCAGTGTGCTTATTTTCATAATCTGTATTGCCGGTTGCTTGTTGCGCTTCCGGTGTTTGTTCGTTATTGTTTGTAGAAATCCTTCTTACTGCAGCAGACTTTCCCATTGGCGGGCAAGACCGTTGTGATGCGCCTTTCTGCGCCATGCTTCCATTGCCTTGGCGAAGTGTGGAGCACCTCCAGCAGCATTGTTGTAAGGATTATTATACAAAGGTAGTGTAAAACTGGCGGATAAAAAAACATTCAGCGGAATTTGTTGACAATTATAGCGGTGGGCTTTCTGTATTTGGGTTTATGGGTAACGGCATAATGACTGTTTTGCTGCAAGTAGTTGTCAAATATAATATCGAACGTCCTGATGACTGATTCGGGTTAAGGCAATAAACAATCAACCCAAACCAGTCATCAAGACCGATTTGGGTTGAACGATGTTTTATGAAAAAACGGCAAGACTTATTTCCTGATCTTCTTTCCGTTCATGATATATATGCCTTTCTCAGGCTCATTCTGGAGCTTCATTCCGTTGATGGAATATTTCTCTCCGCTCTTCGTTGCGTCTTGTGAGACGCCGTCGACGGACATGGGTCTGCCGAAGTCGGAATATGAGAATATCAGTTTGCCGTCATCGTAACACTCAAGAAAGTATTCCATATGGCTTGTGAGCGCACTTTCGCCAGACCATATTGCCATCGTCGCTCCAATACCCTCTACCCAACATATGTATTCGTCCGATCCACTTTCAGAAAAAGTGATACGTTTGCGGGTTACTCCGTTGACTGTGATGTAGTCAACATCGGTGACTACAGGTCCGTAAGTTACTCCTTCGTAAAGATAATCGCCCTTTTGCTTGTTGAAATCAAGCATTAAGAACGGATCGTCGTCGCCCAATAAGCCATAGAGCTTTCCGTCTTCCTCATAAGCTGCGGTGGTGTAGCTCGACTTGTGGTCGTTTCTTTGGTAGTCTATTAATATCTTCTTCCATGTCTTGCCGTTTATTACAGTATCCCCCGAAACTGTATAAGTTTCGTATTTAGGGCGGTCACAAAACATTTCCAATACCTTCCAGCTTCTCCCTTCTTTCAGCATCCTTGTGTCTTCCTGTGCGAAGACGGTGATGCTTGTAATGAGCATAAAGATTACCGGTAAAATTCTTTTCATAATTGTTCCCTCCATATTTTATTTGTTGTTGAATGTGATATCGCTTTTCGTATTCGATAGGTGGTACTACAAGTTATGTGGTCCCGAGTGATCTTTTACGTCAGAGAGGATGACTTGTTTTGCTTGTGGCATAGTTCAAATACGGCTAAATATAAAAAAACCGGGGCTTTATTGTATGCGGTCGGCTGCTCGACGTATTCTGTCGCTCAGGTCAACGAGAGCGCCGCGTATTTATTTTTTGCAAATATACGTTATTTAAATAATTTTTTTAAATAAAAAGTGCGCTTTTTCTGCGTGTTAGGCTATATTGTACAAAAAAAAAGCGCACAAAAGAACACTTTAAATGGTAGTGTAATAACAATTTGGCGTGATTTTATTAAAAAATGTAACATTTTAATATGGTGTTAACCTTATCTTTTGGCAAGTTTCATCCTTCCCATCGTGCATATAGCCCGCTATATTCCCTCTTTGAATGAAGAAAAGATCTCAAGAAATATGAGGCTCAAATCATACCAAGTTATTTTTTTTCACCGTCACTAAACATCCCCAATGTTCGTCAGATACACTTCTTTCTTCATCCGCGGAACAGGCAGTCAGGGCAGATGCCGGCAGCCCGTAGTGGAATGTTGCGCTATTGTGTTGCGCTATTCTGCCGTAAACCGATATGGATTTGTGTGAAAATCTTGTGCATGTCAGAATTTATTAGTAAGTTTGCAAATCAGAACAAGACGTAAATATACGATAAAAACAAATGGCAGAAAACAAGACACCGCTTGTCGCAATGACGCTCGACGAGCTGAAAAATGCGACTAAGGAACTCGGGATGCCGGCATTCACCGGAGCACAGATGGCAAAATGGCTCTATGGGAAAGGAGTGCGCGACATCGACGAGATGACAAACTTATCGAAGGCTAACAGGGAGAAGCTGAAAGCCCGCTATGAGGTGGGCAGCATGGATCCGATAGACTGTCAGAAGTCTGTTGACGGAACGATAAAATACCTCTTCCCCACGGCAAGCGGAAAGTTTGTCGAGACGGTGTATATCCCCGATGGCGACAGGGCTACGCTCTGCGTGTCGTCGCAGGTGGGATGCAAGATGAACTGCCTCTTCTGCCAGACCGGAAAACAGGGTTTCGAGGGTAACCTCACCGCTGCCGACATACTGAACCAGATATATTCGCTGCCCGAAAGGGAGAAGCTGACCAACGTGGTGTTCATGGGGCAGGGAGAACCGATGGACAATCTCGACAATGTGTTGAGAGTGACGCAGGTGCTCACCGCCGACTATGGCTTCGCTTGGAGTCCGAAGAGAATCACCGTGAGCAGCGTGGGAGTGAAAAACAAGCTTAAGAGATTCCTCGACGAGAGCGACTGCCATGTGGCGATAAGCATGCATTCGCCGATACCCGAACAGCGCGCCATGCTGATGCCGGCAGAGAAGGGAATGTCGATAAAAGACGTGGTGGCGCTCATGCACCAGTATGACTTCACCCACCAGCGCAGACTCTCGTTCGAATATATCGTGTTCGGAGGACTCAACGACTCTATGCTGCACGCCAGAGAGATAGTGAAACTCGTGGAAGGACTGGAATGCCGGGTCAACCTCATCCGCTTTCATCAGATACCGAATGTGGACCTGCATGGAGCGAGTGATGAGAAGATGGCATCGTTTCGCGACTATCTCACCAAACACGGCGTGTTTACCACCATTCGGGCGAGCCGCGGACAGGACATCTGGGCAGCCTGCGGACTGCTCAGCACCAAGCGCATGCAGGAAAGCGGTGAGGAGAAATAAGATAACTACTATACCAGATACTTACAAAACAGAATATACACAGCAATGGAAGATAGAAAGATAAGAGTCGCCATAACACACGGCGATACTAACGGAATAGGATATGAGGTGATTTTCAAGACCTTCGCCGAACCGACGATGCTTGAACTCTGCACACCGATAATATACGGTTCGCCAAAGGTGGCGGCATACCACCGCAACGCACTCGGCATACAGGCAAACTTCACTATAATAAATAAGGTGGAGGATGCCGTAGACGGAAAGGTGAACCTGCTCACCGCCTTCGACGAAGACGTGAAGGTGGATATGGGAATGCCGACCAAAGAAGCCGGAATGGCTGCGCTGAAAGCCCTCGACAGGGCGATGGAAGGTTTTGCAGGCGGAGGCTACGACGTGCTCGTCACCGCACCGATAAACAAGAACGACATACAGGGCGAAGGATTCCATTTCTGCGGACATACCGAATATATCGAGGAGAAAGTGGGAGAGGGCCAGAAGGCACTCATGATTCTTGCCGGAAGACAGCTGAGAGTGGCGCTCGTCACCACCCATCTGCCGATAAAGGACATCGCACAGGCGATAACCAAGGAGGCGATAGTGGAGAAATGCACCATTTTCAACAAGGCGCTGAAGAGAGACTTCAACGTGTCGGCACCACGCATCGCCGTACTCTCGCTGAATCCTCATGCCGGTGACGGCGGAGTGATAGGCACGGAAGAAGAGACGGTAATCAAGCCGGCAATAGAAGAACTGTCAGATGCCGGTATTGACGTCTTCGGACCATTCGCCGCCGACGGATTCTTCGGTCATGGCACATACACGGCATTCGACGGAGTGCTCGCCATGTATCACGACCAGGGACTGGCTCCTTTCAAGACCATCGTGGGCGACGAGGGAGTGAACATCACTGCCGGACTGCCTATCGTGCGCACATCGCCAGACCATGGCACGGCGTATGAAATCGCCGGAAAGGGCGTTGCCGATGAGGCGTCTTTCCGTCAGGCTGTCTACGATGCCATCGACATATTCAGAAACCGCATCAACTACGACGAACCGCTGCAGGATCCTCTCAAGAAACTGTATCATGAGAGAAGAGACGACAGCGAGAAAGTGAGATTCGCTGTGCCGAAGCAGAAGCCAAAGGCTCCTGCGGCAGAGTGATAGAAGTATAGGAGAACTCCATAGATGAGCAAGAAATACCAAAACGGTTTCTTCGTCTTCGGACTCGTGGTGCTCGTCATAATGGTGACGCAGCTCGACTTCAGAGAGGTGAGGAGCGGATTGCAGAGAGCAGGATACTGGTTCTTTGCCGTCGTGGCGCTCTGGCTCGGACTATATGTCATAAACACCCTGTCGTGGTATGTCATCATTCGTCAGGGCGGCAGCGGCAAAGACAAGACACCATTCTCGTTCTGGTGGCTGTATAAGGTCACGGTGTCAGGCTTCGCCCTCAACTACGCCACACCCGGCGGACTGATGGGCGGCGAGGCATACCGCATCATGGAGCTGGCACCGAAAATCGGAACGGAGAGAGCCTCCTCGTCGGTCATCCTCTATGTGATGACCCACATCTTCAGCCACTTCTGGTTCTGGCTTCTCTCCGTGGGTATATATCTCATCACGCAGTCTCCTACGATGCCCATCGCCGTGATACTCGCTCTGACGACGGCATTCTGCATGCTCGGCATCTGGTTCTTCATGCGCGGATACAAGAAAGGTCTCGCCATGATGCTCACACGATGGCTGAGCAAGATGCCGTGGATGGGAAAATGGGCACGCCGCCTGATGGAGAAGCAGGGCGACAAACTCCGGGAGATAGACACCCAGATAGCGGCGCTCCACAAGCAGAATCCCGTGTCGTTCGTTTCGGCAGTGGTTCTCGAACTGCTTTGCCGTTTCCTGTCCAGCTTCGAGATTATGTTCGTGCTGCTCGTGATAATGCCGGAGGTGAGCTATCCGTCGTGCGTCATAATCCTGGCGTTCACGTCGCTTTTCGCCAACCTCCTCTTCTTCATCCCGCTGCAGCTCGGAGGCCGTGAGGGAGGATTCATGCTCTCGGCGTCGGGACTCGCCATGGCGGCAAGCAGCGGCATCTTCGTGGCGCTGATAGTGAGGATAAGGGAGCTGATATGGACGGCAATCGGCTTGATGCTGATAAAGATGGAAAGAACAAAAAAGTAATAAAAAGACAAAAAAACAAAACACACTGCCGAAGAGTGGATTTTATTGTGTAATTTTGTCGCAATTATATGAATACATCAGATCTTCAGAAAATAAAGCAACGTTATAACGTCGTGGGAAACTGCGATGCGTTGAACCGTGCGCTCGACGTCGCCTTGCAGGTGGCGCCGACAGACTTGTCTGTGCTCATAATCGGAGAGAGCGGCGTGGGAAAGGAGATTATACCGAGGATAATTCATGACAACTCGCCACGACGACGGGAGAAATACTTCGCCATAAACTGCGGTTCCATACCGGAAGGCACCATCGACAGCGAACTCTTCGGCCATGAGAAAGGTTCCTTCACAGGAGCCATAGGAGAGAGCGAAGGATATTTCGGAGTGGCAAACAAGGGCACCATATTCCTCGACGAAGTGGGGGAGCTGCCGCTTGCCACACAGGCAAGGCTGCTGAGAGTGTTAGAAACGGGAGAGTATATCCGTGTGGGAGGTCAGAAGATAATGAAGACCGACGTGCGCATCGTAGCCGCCACCAATGTGAATATGCGCAAGGCGGTGAGCCAGGGACGCTTCAGAGAAGACCTGTACTATAGATTGAACACCATCCCGGTGCAGATGCCGCCGCTGCGCGACCGTGGCAACGACATCCTGCTGCTCTTCAGACTCTTTGCCATGCAGATGGCGGAGAAATACAACTTCCCGAAGATAACGCTCGACGAACAGGCTCAGGCTATGATGCTCAAATACAAGTGGCCCGGAAACGTGAGACAGCTGAAGAACATCACGGAACAGATGTCGGTGCTCTCGCAGCAAAGGCTGATAACGGCAGAGACTCTGCTGCATTACATCCCGCAAGACCCGGAGACGACGCAGCTCGTTGCCATGGGAGGAAACGGCGGCAGCGGAGAACAGCACTCGTATGAGAGCGAGCGCGACCTGCTGTACAAAATCCTCTATGAACTGAGAGGTACCGTGGCCGACCTCAGAAGAGAGGTGGATGAACTGAAGAAGAAAGTGGATGGGGGACATTCCGACGCACCACGCCGGCTGGAGCATTTCGGCAGTTCCGATACTGTGCCAGCCATTATTCCGCAGCAGCATGGTGATGTCAACAGCAGGCAGACAATCGAACCCTCCGTACAGGATGCCGTGGCAGAGGAGATTTCTGAACCTGAAAGCCTGAACCTGGAGAACGTGGGACGCCACATGCTGGAGAAAGCCCTCGAAAAGAACGGCGGAAACAGGAAGAAGGCGGCACAGGAACTGGGAATCTCAGACCGCACTCTGTATAGAAGAATCAGACAGTATGGACTCGACAAATAACCATAGTGTGAAGACAATGAAATCAAGAAACAAAGAGAGCCGCAGACTCTCCGTATATAATAAAGGTGTAATGACCATTGCCGTGGCAATCATCGCCATGGTGATCACGGCATGCAGCGTGTCGTATAAGTTCAATGGAGCGAGCATCGACTACAACAAGACCAAGACGATACAGATCGCCGACTTCCCGATACGCTCAAGCTATGTGTGGGGACCGATGGCGAGCATCTTCAACAATCAGCTGAAAGACCAGTATGCCAACCATACCAGACTCATACAGGTGAAGAGAAACGGCGACCTGAAAGTGGAGGGAGAAATTACCCAATACTCACAGCGAAACAAGGCAGTTACGGCACAGGGCGAGTCGGCACAGGTGGAACTCTCAATGACGGTAAACGTGAGGTTCACAAACAACGCCAACCATAGCGAGGACTTCGAAAGACAGTTCACTGCCACCACCACCTACGACAGCCGCCAGTCGCTCAACTCCGTACAAGAGGAATGTGTGACGCAGATGGTGAAAGACATCACCGACCAGATCTTCAACGCTACAGTGGCAAACTGGTAGGATGTGACAAACCGGCAAGATATAACAAAGACCTATATATTAACAAGATAAAACTACCGACGACAAGAATATGGATTTAGGGCAACTGATAAAACACCCGGAGATGATGGACAAGGAAACGCTGTACGACCTGCGTTCCCTCGTGGCCCTGTATCCATATTACCAGACGGCGAGGCTGCTCATGCTCCAGAATCTGTATGTGCTCCACAGCCAGTCGTTCGACGAGGAACTCAGAAAGGCATCAGTGTATTTCACCGACCGCCGTGTAGTCTTCAAACTCGTTGAGGCTGCCCACTACAAGCTGCGCAATGCCGAGGAGAAGACACAGAAAAAATACCATTCAGAGGAAGGCGAGAGCCGTACGATATCGCTCATCGACCAATTCCTCGACACCCTGCCCGACGATGGCGACGAGACGGACAACTCGGCGCCACGACGCAAGCCCACTCCGGCAGACGCTGCAGTAGACTATGTGTCATACCTGCTCGAAACAGAGAGCGAGGCGGAAAAAGAGGCAGAGAAGGCCAATCCCCACATGAAGGGACAAGACCTCATAGACAACTTCATCAACAACGAGGGAGGAAAGATAGAACTGACTGACGCTCCCGACAGTCCACCCGAAGAATACGACAAGACAGAGGAAAATGATGGCGATGAAGGGGTCTTTACCGAGACTTTGGCGCGAATTTACATAAAACAAGGACAATATTCAAAGGCTTTGGAAATTATTAAGCGATTAAATTTGAAATATCCAAAAAAAAATGTTTACTTTGCAGACCAAATTCGCTTCTTGGAGAAATTAATAATAAATAATAAATACAAATAACAAAAGAAAATGTACACATTATTCTTAATTCTTATCGTTTTGGCAGCAGTGCTGATGATAGCTATCGTCCTGATACAAGAGTCTAAGGGAGGTGGTCTGGCATCAAACTTCTCTTCATCAAATTCAATCATGGGTGTACGCAAGACCACAGACTTCGTTGAGAAGGCTACATGGGGACTGGCAATCTCATTGGTTGTTTTCAGCGTGGTTTGCGCATATACTGCTCCTCAGGCAGATGGCTCACAGAGCGTGATGGAGAACGCTACAGAGGCTCCACAGACAAATCCTAACAACGTGCAAGGCTTCGGCGCAGCCCAGAAGGCAGCTCCGGCACAGGGTGCTCCAGCAGCAGCTCCAGCAGCTCCGGCACAGGGAAAATAAAGAAAAAAGCAAAAAAGTACGTGAAATATTTGGAAGTTTCAAATAAATCACGTACCTTTGCACTCGCTTTGAAACACTAAGCGTTTTACATGGTGGCTGTAGTTCAGTTGGTTAGAGCGTCAGATTGTGGTTCTGAATGTCGTGGGTTCGAGCCCCACCAGCCACCCAGAAGAGGAAGTCTTTAAGAGGCTTCCTTTTTTCGTTGTATAAGGTTTGTGCAACGCCACCTCGTATCTTCTCAACTCTTCTGTCCTCGTCACCTCGTATCTTGGGTCAGCGGATTTATTTGTCCTCTTCATCTTATTTGTCCTCTTCATCTTGTCACCTTGTCAGCTCGTCACCATAAACCATTATTTCAAAAAGCATTACCGTTTTACACTCAAAATCGGAAAATTTCCATTACCTTTGCAGCCCAGAGAGATTTCTGTTACATAACAACAGGTTTTAAGAAAGCAAAAATGGAATGGATTGAAAGTCTTTTCACGATACACTCTGCCGTGCAGAGCATTGTCGTGTTGTCCCTTATTGTGTCATTAGGACTAGCCCTCGGCAAGATCCACATCAGAGGAATATCCCTTGGTGTGGCATTTGTCTTCTTCATCGGCATCGTGGCAGGTAGTCTGCATCTCTCGGCATCCCCAGAGATGCTGAATTTTGCCGAGACGCTCGGCTTGTCGCTGTTTGTATATGCGCTCGGCCTTCATGTAGGTCCCAACTTTATCGGCATGATGCGCCATGACGGCGTGTCGCTCAATGCGTGGAGCATGGCGCTTATAGCCCTGGGCACGGTGATGGCACTCTCTTTGTGCCTCGTGCTGCCGGTCAGCGTGCCGGATATGGTGGGAATACTCTGTGGAGCCACCACCAACACCCCAGCCTTGGGAGCTGCCCAGCAGGCTCTGTCCAATGCACACCTGTCGAGTAGCGGTGCTGCCCTGGGATGCGCCGTTACATATCCCCTCGGTGTAGTGGGAGTGATTTTCGCTATGATACTGCTGCGCAAGTTCTTCGTCACTCCCGACGACCTGCAGCCTCACAATGCAAATGATGAAGACCAGACCTTTGTCGGTCAGTTCGTGGTGGTAAACCCTGCCATTGCCGGCAAGACGCTGGCTAAGGTGTCGCAGATGACCCACAACCACTTCATCGTGTCTCGCATCTGGCGTGGCGATGACGTCATCGTTCCCAATGCCTCCACTATTATCCAGTCTGGCGACAACGTGCTCGTGGTGACAAGGCGCGACGAGGTGTCTGCCATGGAGGTGCTCTTCGGCAAGAGGGTGGAAAAGAACTGGAACCGCGACCATATCGACTGGAATGCCATCGACTCCTCGGTTGAGAGCCGTGTGGTGGTGATGACACGCACGAAGCTGAACGGCAAGCCCCTCGGTTCGCTCCACATGCGACAGATATACGGGGTAAACATCAGCCGCGTGATGCGTGGTGACATCAAGCTCCTTGCCACTGACTCCCTGCATCTGCAGTATGGCGACCGCGTAACGGTAGTAGGTACACCAGACAACATCAACCATGCCGCATCGTTCCTCGGCAACGCCATACAGGATCTCAACGAGCCAAACCTCAGTGCCATCTTCTTCGGACTGCTGCTGGGACTGGCTGTCGGCATGATACCGTTCTCCATCCCAGGCATGAGCACACCGGTGAAGCTCGGCATTGCCGGAGGTCCGATCATTATGGGAATCATCATCGGAGCGTTAGGCTCGAGAGCGCATTTCATCAGCTACACCACACGTTCGGCATCGCTCATGCTGCGCAAATTCGGACTGTCGCTCTATCTCGCCTGTCTCGGACTTGCTGCCGGCAAGGATTTCTTCGCCACTATAATCCGTCCTGAAGGACTGCTGTGGGTGGGAGTGGGATTCCTGCTCACCGTTCTGCCGCTTATCATCATTGGAGTGATAGCCCTGAAGACCAAGAAGTTCGACTTCGGCACTATCTGCGGTCTGCTCTGCGGAGCCATGGCAAACCCTATGGCATTGAGCTACGCCAACGAGACCATCAAGGGCGACAGGGCATCAGTGGCCTACACTTCGGTTTATCCTCTCGGCATGTTTGTCAGGGTTATCATTGCCCAGGTGATAATAATGTTCCTGGTTTAATCCCAAATGGTCATTAGGTCGTTCAATGTAATATTTTACAACTGCTTGCAGTCTTTTGTTTTTTCATGAGAACGGATTTGTCAGGCGGCTTTCCGCTTGTCGTATTCCAATATCAAAAATGGAAGGGAAAGAGAATCATATCGTGATGATATGAAATCTCTTTCCCTTCTGGCTTTTTTCCGCGACGCCACATCTTATCACTACGATGCGGCATCTTTGCTTTCCCATGATGTCACATTATATGTTCTATGCTTTTTCAAAGCTCCACTGGCTCGTATTCCAGTCCGAACACGTCTGCCACAGCCTTGAATGTCACCTTGCCGTTCACGATGTTCAGTCCCCTGTATAATGCCGGGTCATCCTTGCATGCCTTTTTCCATCCCTTGTCTGCAAGTGCGATGGCATATCTCAGCGTAGCGTTTGTCAGCGCCGTCGTTGAAGTGTTTGGCACCGCTCCCGGAATGTTGGCAACGGCATAGTGCACGATGCCGTCCACGGTGTATACAGGCTCTGAGTGGGTCGTTGGCCGGGATGTCTCGAAGCATCCGCCCTGGTCTATTGCCACGTCAACGAGCACCGTTCCCGGCTGCATGATCTTCAGCATGTCTTTTGTTATGAGGTGTGGGGCCTTGTCTCCCGGCACGAGCACGCTGCCCACCACGATGTCTGTGTCTGGCAGCATCATTCTGATGTTATGTTCAGTGGAGTATAGTGTATGTGCGTTTACCGGAAGTTCCATTTCGAGCTGGCGCAGTCTTGGCAGCGAGATATCCGTTATCCATACGTCGGCACCCAGTCCGCATGCCATTCTCGCCGCAGCCTCTCCCACGGTGCCGCCGCCCAGTATCAGCACCTTCGTGCGGTCTACTCCCGGCACACCGCTGATGAGCTTTCCCTTGCCGCCCTTGGTCTTCTGCAGATAGTAAGCACCGTTCAGCGTAGCCATGCGTCCTGCCACCTCGCTCATAGGGATAAGCAGCGGCAGCTGATGGTTGTCGGTTTCCACAGTCTCGTATGCCAGACACACGGCACCGCTCTCAATCATGGCATCGGTGAGCCGGCGGTCGCAAGCGAAGTGGAAGTATGTGAATACCAGCTGGTCCTTCTTTATCAGTTTGTATTCAGCCTCGATAGGCTCCTTCACCTTTATTATCATCTCCGCCTCCTGATACACCGCTTCGATGTCGGGCAGTATGGCAGCCCCCACCTTTTCGTATTGGTCGTCGCTGAATCCGCTGTTCTCTCCAGCTGTGTGCTGCACCACTACCTGATGGCCATGGCGTATCAGTTCTGCTACTCCGGCAGGTGTCATGCCGACTCTGTTCTCGTTGTTCTTGATTTCTTTTGGAATACCGATCTTCATAATGATGTGGTTTTAAGGTTAGACATCGCTTTTCCGCCGTAAATATATGAAAAAATCGGATTACTTGTATTTGTGTCGGTTAAAAAAGTAACATTTTTATATTAAAACTATACGTTTTGATTGGTTGGTTTTGCAAAATGATGCATTTGTGTAATGTGTTGTCTCTGTCCTTCGCTCATCTTGATATTCGTGACGCCTTCCTGCCAACTCGTTAACTTGTCCACTCGTTAACTCGTCAACTCGTCTATATCTCCTTCAGCACTTTTTTCAGTTTCCTCATTTTTACCCCCCCCGACTCGTTTTGTTCAGGTTGAGGGGATGAGTGAACACCATACGTGTGCCGTTGGTGTACGATGTGTCAAGCCATATCTTGCCGCCCATGCTCTCTGTCAGTACCCTGCATAGAGACAGTCCCAGACCGGTGCCCTGCACGTATTGGTTCAGTTTCACGAACCGTCCGAACACCATTTCCGCCTTGTCCTCAGGTATTCCGCAGCCTGTGTCAGTCACGGCGAACGTGATGTAGTCGGTGTCGTAGTCAGGGCGTATGGTGAGTTTTATGAATCCCTTCTTGGTGTATTTGCTGGCGTTCGACAGCAGGTTTATCATCACCTGTTTGAGTCGTATCGGGTCGGTGTATATCATGAGTCTCTCGTCGCTGGGGAAATCCTCTATGTATTCTACATCTTCCAGTTTGCTGGCGTGTTTCACCGACAGTATGCTTGTTCGGCTAAGGGCTATCACGTCGCATTCCTCCGGACTGATAGGCAGTTTGCCTGATTCGATTTTCGATATGTCGAGGATGTCGCTTATCAGGTTGAGCAGCATGTCCGAGTTCTCCTTTATCACGTGGCAGAACTGCTTCTTCTCCTCCTCCTCGTAGTCGTCCTCTTCAAGAAGATTCGCAAATCCCACTATGGCGTTCAGCGGAGTGCGTAACTCGTGGCTCATGTTGGCGATGAACGAAGTCTTCACGTTGTTTGCTCTTTCTGCTATGTCCTTCGCTCTTTTCAGTTCCTCGCTCTGTATTTCGAGAGCGTCTCTCAGTCTTTTCATCTTCAAGAGATAGTATATGGCGAGAACCAGGGCGATGGCGAGGAAAGCGAATACAGCGAGTGTTGGCAATATAATGCTTTTGTTTGCCGAGAAGAAGTGTGTCGCTGTGTTCAGCACCACGGCGTCTTGTGGCAGTTCGGCATCTTCCTTATTGAAGGCTTCGAGCATTTTCTGGTAGAAGGTATATGTAGACGGTATGATATGGAAGAGGCTCCCTCTTGTCTTCTTGCCGTAGAGATATTCTATTGCCATGTCGGCAAGCATCTTTCCCTGTGGAGTATATTCCGGTGTGTATCCTCCTATCGCCCAGTTGCCCATTCCGGTTGACGACAGCGAGAATGCCGGAATCTGCGGGTTTGCCTTTCTCAACACGTCGTCGGTGCTTGTCAGACTATAGTTCTCGCTGCTGTCTATGCGCCATGTGCCGAGCCACAACACGGTGTTCTTCCCGTTGAGGTTCTTCAGTTTGTTGCAGATTTCAAACATCGTGTTGCTCCTTCCGTCGAGCAGCACCAGTTCTATATCCTTGTGGCGCTTCATGTGTCTTATCACGTGGGTCTGCATGGCGAGTCCGCCCAGGGTGAAGTCGGTGATGAGGGCAATCCTCTTTGTGTCGGGGTTATACGAGGTTATCACGAGAATCCTCTTGGCTTCTCGTGCGAAAGCGGCGTTGGCATGCGACAATGCCATGACGCACACGGTCAGGACCAGCAGTCCCGTTCTTATGTGTCTCGTCATTCCCCTCATGATGGGCTATCCCAGGATTATTTCCGCTTGTCGGCGAATCGTGTCGAGCAGCTTGTTCTGCAGGATAGGCTTTTCGATGAAGTCGTTCACCCCCAGGTCATAGCATTCCGCCATGTTCACCTCGTCTGTTATTGCCGATGTCACGATTATCGCCACCTCGTCTTTGCCATGTTTGCTCCTCACGCTGCGAATCACGTCCCATCCGTCAACGCCCGGCATCATGAGGTCAAGGATTATGATGTCCGGGTTGAAGGATTCAATCTTTTTCAGAGCCTCCTCTCCGCTCAGTGCGGTATCGGAGTCGGCATCGAGTTTCTTTTTTATTATGGTAGAGATCAGCGTTACGTTAGTAGGAATGTCGTCAACGATCAGTATCTTGCATTTTTTCATAAACTTATTTTTTTCAAGTATTCATGCAAAGATAATTCTTTTTTCAATTAAACACTATTTGTATGTAATATTTTTTTGTAAAAACGTTTGTCATATTCTTCTTCTTTTGAGAAATTAGTTCACTTACATGGAATTGTTTTCCTGAAACAAAGTGTCAAAGTATCATTTTCAGCCATTGATTTCAGCTTATGTCTCTGAAAGAGAGCGTGTTGCGTGAATGATACTTTTCCGTTATCCTTACAAAGAAGTATCATGGAAGTATCATGGAAGTATCATCAGACCATGCAGCTATTGCATTCCTTTCCAGCGGTTTCGTTCCATGAATGTTTTGGGCACATTCCGGGCAGTATCCGTGCCCACTTGGGGCAACGTGCTTGCCCAACATGGGCAACGTGCTTGCCCCACTTGGGCACGGTGCTTGCCCATTTCGTGAAGAATTATACCGGACAGCAATGAGTCTTGTTATTTCAAAGCATTATGCCGGAATGAACAAAAAAACATGACAGAGCAATATCTTTGCAGTCCGGTCGTTATCTATACCGATGAATACGGCATCTTAGAACTGCAAGTCATAAATGCAGAAAATAGATTGCTATTACAAGAGATGCAGGCACAGAAATTTCTGCCATGCCCCAATAACCCCCCAAACGTTCATTATACCGTTTTGGCTTAAAGCAATGACACTCATCCGCATGAAGGATTTTCAGTAGCCTTGTGGCCGGCCTGTGGTCTGTCTGAAAAGAAGAAATTTTATCGGCAAATGGACTTAATGTGAAAAGAATGTCGTATATTTGCAGAGTGAATGTATTGAAAGTATAAGGATATCTACAATTATCTACGAAGCATAAGAGGAGGTCGTTGTGACGACTGTCATGAATCGGAAAATGCAATTACATTGTGATGGGCGCAATGGGATATCCCCATGTGCTGTTAAGTGGACTTTTTCGGTAAACCGGATTGACGGGGCGAAACATGCTTTTGTTCTGTCAGGGCGATAAGCGCAGAGCTTTGTAATAAGACGCAGACGGAAATCCAATGACAGACTTCCTGTGCTATATATAAATAGGTATATAATTAATATAGATATGTAACTTGATGCGTAAAAGTATTTTTGATATTATGATTCAGAATAAAACAAACTTTGGTCGGAAGTTATCCACTATGGTGGCGGCAGTAATGCTGGCATCAGTGGCGGCAATGTCTCTGGTTTGCTGTTCCGAAAAAACACATAAATATAGAATCGGCATCTCCCAATGCTCCGACGACAGCTGGCGCCAAAAGCAGAACAGTGAGTTCCGCTTCATGAGTTATATCAACGATTCCGTGGAAGTAGACATCAAGTCGGCCAAAGACAACAACGCACAGCAGGCAGCACAGATAGACAGTCTGGTGGACGAAGGCATCGACCTCCTTGTGGTGTGTCCCAACCAGCTCGACGGAGTGACCAAAGCCATTGAACGCGCCTACGACAAAGGCATTCCCGTGATATTCTTTGACAGAACGACGAACTCCAATAAATACACCGCCTTTATCGGTTGCGACAATTATCGCATCGGTTTCGATCTCGGCACATACATCGCCAACCAGCTCAACGGCAGCGGTAGGGTGGTGGAGATACGCGGTCTGGACAACTCCTCGCCGGCCAAAGGCAGACACGAGGGATTCGTGGATGCCCTGAAGAACTACCCCGATGTGAAAATCGTGGCGAGCGAAGGCGCCGACTGGGAACAGACAGGGGCAGAAAAGGCAATGGAGAAGATACTGGCAAAGACCACCGATTTCGACTATGTCTATGCCCATAACGACCGTATGGCGTATGCCGCATACCTCACCATGCGCCGCCACAACCTCTCGGGAAAGGTAAAATTCGTGGGGGTGGACGGACTGCTCGGCAAAGGCGGAGGAGTGGAGATGGTGAACGAAGGTATTCTCGACGCATCATATCTGAACCCGACAGGAGGACAGGAAGTGGTAGACCTCGCAATGAAGATACTCACAGGCAAGGACTTCAACCGCAGTAACAGCCTCTCTACCACCATCATCACGAAAAACAATGCCGAACTGACACTGATGACCGACCTGAACGCCGAGCAGCAGAGAAATATGCTCGAACGGTTGCATAATCAGGTGAACAAATACCAGAGATACAACAGCGGACAGGAACTGTTCATCAGTCTGCTGGGAGTATTACTTGTGCTCCTCATTGCAGCCGTAGTGATGATGCGGAAGAGCAGTATGGCAAAAGGCAAGCTCGCGCAGCAGCTCACCAAGCGCAACGAAGAGCTGAACAAGCTCAATACCGAAGTGATAGCGCTCATACAGTCGCGTCTCAGATTCTTTACCAACGTGAGCCATGAGCTGCGCACTCCGCTCACGCTCATCGTAGACCCCGTGGAACAACTCTTCAAAGACGAAAAACTGAGCAAACACGGCAGAAACCTCCTTGTCATCGTGCGCCGCAACGCCAATGCCCTGCGGCGGCTCGTTGACGACATCATGGACTTCAGGAAAATACAGGACGGCAACGTGAAATTGCATCTGTGCAATTTCAGTCTGGCAGAAAAGGTGAGACAATGGGTGAGCGACTTCTATCCTACTGTGGAGAAGAAAAACGTGAACCTCGAGATAAACACAGACAAGTATACCGACAGCGACTTTGTTGGCGATGAGGAGAAGATAAACCGCATCGTCTTCAACCTCGTCAGCAATGCCGTGAAGTTCACTCCTGCCGGAGGAACCGTTATGGTGACGCTGAGCGACATGCCCGACCGTAAGGTGCTTATCAGCGTGAGCGATACCGGCAAGGGAATACCGGAGGAAGACCGCGAAAAGGTATTTGAACGATTCTTCCAGACCGAAGGCACGGAGGGAGGCACAGGCATAGGACTCGCCATCGTGAAGGCATACGCTGAACTGCACGGAGGCCAAGTGATGGTGAGCAGTCATGAGGGACAGGGCTCCAATTTCATTGTGGTGATACCGAGAGAACACAGTGGCGAGCAGGTGGAAGACATGGCAGTGGAGAGTTGTTGTTACACGGTCGATGACGAAGACTCCGGCGCGGGCAATAATTATACGGCAACGCCGACAGATGAAGATGCTGGCGTGAAACACAGTCTGGTGCAGAAAGTGATAGGCGATGACAACAAACCGACGCTGCTCATCGCCGACGACAACAAGGAGATAAGGGATTATATGAAGGCGCTACTGTCAGACGACTATGTCATCATAGAGGCTGCCGACGGCAACGAGGCTCTCAAGATGGCGAGGACATTCCATCCAGACCTCGTCATCAGCGATGTCATGATGCAGGGAATCGACGGACTGGAACTCTGTGCGGAGCTGAAACGAAACTCCGCCACCAGTCAGACACCCGTAATCATCGTTTCGGCAAAGGCTCTCGACGAACAGAAGATAGAAGGCTATGAGAACGGTGCCGACTCGTATATCACGAAACCATTCAGTTCGAAACTTCTGAGAACGCGAATAGAAAACCTGCTGAGCAGCCGCCGGAAGCTCAAGGATTCAATCATGGGCATGCAGGATGTGGCAGAAGACCCAGTAGGCATGTCAAGCTCCGACCAGGAGTTTGTGGAACGTCTGCGTCTCATCATACAGCATAATATGGGCTACAGCGAGTTTGGCGTTGAGGCTATCGGCAGAGAAATGGGACTCAGCAGAGTGCAGCTCTATCGCAAGGTGAAGGCAGTAATGGGCATCTCCGTAGTAGACCTGCTGCGCAAATCGCGTCTGCAGAGAGCGAAGTCGCAGCTGGAGCATACCGACAAGGGTATAGCCGAAATAGCATACGAGGTGGGGTTCTCCTCACCGTCATACTTCACCAAATGTTTCAAGGACGAGTATGGCATGCAGCCGAGCGATATAAGGAGCGGCAGATGATTTAACCCAAATCGGTCATTAGGGCTTGCCTGGATTTTGTTCTTTTAGAAGAGTGGATTTTGTTTGGCTTTTAATGAGTAATAGCGAGCTATTGCGAATTAAAAACAAGCAAAAGACGCCTTATAAAAAGCAAAAGACTGCAAGCAGTTATTAAAATTATACATTGAACGGACTAATGACCGTTTTGGGTTTAATGCTGGCGCTCCGTCCTGATTCTTGTCTTATCGCGTCTTGTTTAATGTTGTCTTCTTATTGTGATGTTTTGGATTGCAGTGTCACAAAACGCTGCAGCTTGTCTCATTTCGCTCTATATTTGCATCGGTTATTGATAGTAATTGTGTCGTGATGTTTTATAAGTGAAAAACTACATTTCTGAATATTTCATCATAAAAAGGCTTCGGATAATTACTTTTTATAGTTATAAAATGTTCATTTTGCGCTATTTTTGATACCGTGAACGATTTTTATTATTATATGAAACAAATTTTATACTGCTTGGCGGGCTCTTACGATAACTTTGCAAGCGGAAATAAATATTGTAGATATTGGGAGCGGCAATCTGAGAAGACGCGACGCTCAGAAAAGACTCATTGGCAATCATATTCTATATGATGTAAGCCATATCGCTTTTATTCTCAATCCAATTTGATGCAGAAAAAAACGACCGCCAGTGAGTCTTTTTCAAGATGGTAACACAGCTATCCGCAACGATGATAATGCAAGGAAGGCATTAATGCGGTCGGCGACAAAGATATAGAATAGGTTTAGTTTAGTGTTGATGATGTGATAATCATCAGAAGATTGGTAAAAAGGTTAATTTTCAATAGGTAGTAAACAAATCAAGACCAATTTCTTTGGATGGTCCCTTGGCATAGAGAGCTTGCCGGGGGATCATCTTTTTTATGGTTTACAAAGTGTGACAATTCTGCTTTTTTTGCACTTCCGTCATTGGTGTATGACGATTTTCCGATTATTATCACTACCTTCGCAGTTGCAAACGAATAGAATGATGGATGTTTTTCCTTCATCCTGTGAAAATGGTGTGGCTATGCCATGGGAGAATAGCCTTTGACCAGACATTAAAGCAACTTAAATAATACAGTTAAAGATATAATTCGAAATGAGAAAACTATTCAGGAAGCAGATACTTCTGCTCACAGTACTTGCCGTCTTCTTCGGATGCACCGCCAACGGCGGTTCGAAAGACATTGTCAAGGGGTTGATTGACGTTGCCACGAAGAGCGGTGTGGCGCCGGATAAAGCGGGGGCGTCGACTGTAGATATTGCGGCTGCTGACCCGGACGGGTTGGAGATACCGGCTCCGCTGAAGGGCGTGAAAGAGCAGATACTCACTCGAAGAGGGTATGCCGTGTCGTATAACGCTGACACGAAACTCCCCAACTGGGTGGCATGGCGTCTTGACGCCAGCAGGCTGGAAGGCGGTGTGAAGCGTCCGCGCAAGGCATTTCATGAAGACGAAGACGTGGCAGAACCGAGAGCCACAGACTGGGACTACTACAGTTCAGGCTACGACCGCGGGCACATGTGTCCGGCAGGCGACAACAAATGGGACAAAGAGGCGATGTGGGAGTCGTTTCTGTTCACCAATATCTGTCCGCAGAATCCCAGTCTGAACCGTGGCGACTGGAACGAGATGGAGAATGCCTGCCGCCGTTGGGCACAGCAATACGGCAAGGTGTACGTGGTGTGCGGTCCGGTTCTATATAAAGGCAAGCACAAGACCATCGGCAAGAATAAGGTCGTGGTGCCGGAAGCGTTCTTCAAGGTGGTGCTCTGTATGGAAGGCACTCCGAAGGCAATCGGTTTCATATACAAGAACGAGGATGGCAACCGTCCGAAAGGCGACTATGTGAACAGCGTAGACGAAGTGGAGCGCATCACAGGCATCGACTTCTTCCCGTCGCTTCCCGACGATGTGGAGAAGAAAGTGGAGAAAACCGCAAGTCCCGAAGATTGGGGAATCTGATGCGGTAGCAGATATACATCATTGCATAGCGTGTTTTTGTAACCCAAATTGGTCATCAAAACCGTGGAAATTACTTGTTTTCACCTTGTTGTTGGTCGATTTGGGTTAAAACATATTAATATATAGCGTAATTTCTTCAAGAAATCAGATAGTTTTGCTAATTTTGCACTCTAAAATATTATAATAGGTATATTCCGCATGTCAGCGGTGTGCAACAGGTAAAAGCGGAATGAACATTTTAAAGGCTGTAAAGCGTGAAAATAATAGAAGTGGTTCGTGCCCTTGAGCGTTTCGCGCCTCTGCCCTTGCAGGAGAGCTTTGATAATGCCGGCTTGCAGGTTGGATTGACAGAGGCGGAAGTTTCAGGGGCATTATTGTGTCTTGACGTGACGAGCAGCATCGTTGACGAGGCGGTAGAAAAGGGGTGCAACCTCATTGTCTCACACCATCCGCTCATCTTCCGTCCGCTGAAAAGAGTGGTGGGGGCTGACGACGTACAGAGGGCAGTGGCAAAGGCTATCAAGCATGACATCACGATCCTCTCCATGCACACCAACATGGACAATGCCCAGGGTGGCGTAAATTTCAAGATGGCAGAGAAGATGCAGCTCACCGGTGTGAAGTTCTTCACCGAGAAACAGGTGGATGGTATCACATGCGGCAGCGGAGTGATGGGAGAGTTGCCAGGTGCAATGGCGGCAGACGATTTCATCATGATGCTCAAACGGGAGTTCGATGTGGAGTGCGTGCAGTGCAACCAGCTGCTGCGACGCCCTATCCGCACGGTAGCCATCTGCGGAGGAGCAGGGTCGTTCCTCCTGCCGGAAGCGATAGCCGCCGGTGCCGACGCCTTCGTGACGGGAGAGATGCACTATCATGATTATTTCGCTCATGAGCAGGAAATACAGATTGCCGTAATCGGCCACTATCAGAGCGAACAATATACATACGAAATATTTAAATCAATAATCGAGGAGCAGTGTGAAGGAGTGAGATGCGTTGTCACAAGCCAGAACACCAATCCTATAATTTATTTGTAAAAGCAATATGGCTAAAAAAGATCCTACAGATTTGACAGTAGAAGAGAAGTTGGAGACTCTTTACAAGTTGCAGACCACATTGTCGGCCATCGACGAGAAAAGAGCCCTCAGAGGAGAGCTGCCTCTCGAGGTGCAAGACCTTGAGGACGAGATTGCCGGTCTTACCACCCGTGTGGAGAAGATCAAGGACGAGATAGAAGACTTCCAGCAGGCTGTCACCCAGAAGAAGGCTGAGATCGCCGCTGCACAGATAAGCGTGAAGAAATACAACGAACAGCTTGACGACGTGCAGAACAACCGTGAGTATGACACGCTGAAGAAAGAGATTGAGTTCCAGACACTTGAGATAGAGCTTTGCAACAAGAAGATCCGTGAGGCTGCCACCAAGGTGGAGGAGCGCAAGAGCGACCTGAAGCGTGCTGAGGAGCAGATCGACGACCGCAAGCAGGCTCTCGAAGAGAAGAAGAACGAGCTCGACGAGATTATCGAGGAGACACGTGCCGAAGAGGAACGCCTCAGAGACAAAGCCAAGGATCTGGAGATGAAGGTGGAGCCACGTCTGCTCACAAGCTTCAAGCGTATCCGCAAGAACGCCCGCAACGGCCTCGGCATCGTTTACGTGCAGCGTGACGCCTGTGGTGGTTGCTTCAACAAGATTCCGCCTCAGAGACAGCTCGACATCAAGATGCACAAGAAGATTATCGTTTGCGAATACTGCGGACGTATCATGATAGACCCGGAACTTGCCGGAGTGAAGACTGTGGCAGAGGAGGATAAGCCGAAGCGCAAGCGCACTATCCGCAAGCGCACAGTGGTGAAGAAGGAAATGATCGGTGTGCCAGAGGACAGACTGTCGTAAAGATATCGGTTGACGGGTTGACAAATCTATGGATTGAAGAGGAGAAATCCCGGAGGTTCATGAATTTGTCAGCCCGTCAGTTCATATCATCAACTATTGACTATTTATTATTGACCTGTGGCTCGTCAGCTCGTTTGCTTGCCAACTCGTCAATTTGTACTCAACAAACATAAATATATAAACATATTACTAACTTATGGACAATATTCAAAAGAAGCAGGCGCCTAACTATACGTTTGCGCTTATCGTGATGTTTGCCGTGATGTTTCTTATCGGCTTCATCACAACAATGAACAATTCGATGATTGAGTTCTGCAAAGAGGCTTTCGGACTGAAAGACTCTCAGGGACAGTTGGTAAACACAGCATTCTATGGAGCCTATGCTCTCTCTATTCCTCTTGGAATGATGATGAACAAGATAGGCTACAAGAAGACCCTGCTGCTCGGACTCGCCGTTGTGGGCATCGGATTCGTAATCAACTACTTTGGCATTTCGTCGCTGCTCGGTATGGAGACATCGGTGATATATTCCGTGTTCCTCGGCAGCATGTTCATCGTGGCTCTCGGTATCGTGATGCTTCAGCTCGTGGCAAATCCATACGTCATGGTGCTCGGTTCGCCGGAAAAGGGAGCTTTCCGCATGACATTGTCTAATGCCCTCAACTCCGCTGCCACTACTGTGGCACCGGTATTCATCACCTACGTCATCATCGCCGGCAAGGCCAAGACTCCCGATGCAGTGCCCGGACCATATCTCGGACTCGGCATATTCACTCTTATCCTGTGTGTCGTGCTTTTCTTCATGAAGTTGCCGAACATCAACGAGGAGCAGCAGGCAGAAGAGGAGGGCGGTGAGCGCAAGGAGTATAAGAGCAGCGTGTTCAGCTATGCTCACGTGTGGTTCGGTATGCTCGGCATTTTCTTCTATTTGGGTATCGAGCTCGGAGTGCCATCCATGTTGCCTGCTTATTTCAAGAGCAATCCGGAATTGGCAGCCTATGGCACAGCGACAGACTTCCTTCCTTATTATTGGGGCGGAATGATGGTCGGCAGGTTCGTGGGAGCTGCTATTCTCAATAAGTTCAAACCGCGTCGTATCCTCTCCATTTGCCTTTGCTGCGGAGCCTTGTGTGTGGCAGCTTCGTTCTTCCTCACCGGCATCGCTTCTGTATGGGCAATGCTTGCCGCAGGACTCTTCCATTCTGTGATGTGGCCGTTGGTGTTCAACCTCGGTCTGCAGGAACTCGGTCCGCATACGAAGAAGGCATCCGGTATCATCAACCTTGGTGTTGTCGGTGGCGCCACTCTCCCGTTGCTTATGGGATGGATCGTTGACAACCCGGCACTCGGCGTTGGCTATGCTGTGGCAATGATGTTCATCTATTATGTATACGTGTTCTGGTTCTGCAACTTCGGCAGCAAAATAGGACTTAGCAAGAAATAAGGCAGTTTCAATAATGGCAAAATAAATGACGGGCAGACAGGAAATGAATCCTTGTCTGCCCGTCTTTTATTTTGCGATATCTTTAACCCAAATCGGTTATTAGGACGTTTAATTTATTTTTTTATGACTGCTTGGTTGTAATCCACTTGTCTAATCAATGAACCTCTTTGTTATGTCGCCATATTCATCAATGCGGCGGTCGCGCAGGAATGGCCACCAACGGCGTACCTGCTCACTGTGGCCGAGGTCGATGTCGAGAACGAGACTCTCCTCATCGTCGTCAGAAGCCTGATAGAAGAGTTCGCCCTGTGGACCGGCAACGAACGAACTGCCCCAGAACTGTATTCCCTTTGTCTGTCCCGATGGGTCTGGCTCAAAGCCAACGCGGTTTACTGTCACTACCGGCAGTCCGTTGGCCACGGCATGTCCTCGCTGCACCGTTGTCCACGCCGTGCGCTGGCGCTGTTGCTCCTCTGGTGTGTCGCTTGTTTCATATCCGATGGCGGTAGGGTAGATGAGCAGATCAGCTCCCTGGAGCGCCATCAGGCGTGCTGCCTCAGGATACCACTGGTCCCAGCATACGAGCACTCCGAGTTTTCCCACTGAAGTCTGTATCGGATGGAATCCCAGGTCGCCGGGAGTGAAATAGAATTTCTCGTAGTATGCCGGATCGTCAGGGATGTGCATCTTGCGGTATTTGCCCGCTATCGTTCCGTCTTTCTCTATCACCACGGCGGTGTTGTGGTAGAGTCCTGCAGCTCTCTTTTCGAAGAGCGATATCACCATCACCACTCCCAGGCGGCGTGCCAGTTCACCGAAGAAGTCGGTAGACGGTCCGGGTATTGTCTCCGCGAGGTCGAAGTTGTTCACATCTTCCACCTGACAGAAATACAGGGAGTTGTGCAGCTCAGAGAGGATGATCAGTTCGGCGCCACGTCTGGCGAGGTCTGTCACGTTCTCCTCTATGGCTTTCATATTTTCAATGATGTCTGCAGTCTTCTTCTGCTGCAGAATTCCTATTCTTAGTTGGCTCATATTGTTATTTTGTATTTAGTTATCTTTTTTGTTGCCTTGATTAGATTTCAAGGGCTTAGAGTTATTTTTTTTTGTTACCTTGCTTAGATTTCAAGGGCTTAGATGACATTCCATTTTGTTACCTTGCATATCCAAGTGCTTTCAGAGGCATGCATACCATTCCCTCCCCTACGGGGGAGGACAGGTGGGGGCTGCTGTCATAGGTATTCATTGCCTGGCAATCATTATCAGCCCCCTCTCGTTCTCCCCCGTAGGGGAGATGCAGGTTACTCCGTTGCTGTTTTCCTCTGAGGTTACTCTGCTTGTCATTTTCATCAGCTGCCTTCACCGGTCATTACTATCTGTCCCTCCCCTACGGGGGAGGACAGGTGGGGGCTGCTGTCATAGGTATTCATTGTCTGGCAATCATTATCAGCCCCCTCTCGTTCTCCCCCGTAGGGGAGATGCAGGTTACTCCGTTGCTGTTTTCCTCTGAGGTTACTCTGCTTGTCATTTTCATCAGCTGCCTTCACCGGTCATTACTATCTGTCCCTCCCCTACGGGGGAGGACAGGTGGGGGCTGCTGTCATAGGTATTCATTGTCTGGCAATCATTATCAGCCCCCTCTCGTTCTCCCCCGTAGGGGAGATGCAGGTTACTCCGTTGCTGTTTTCCTCTGAGGTTACTCTGCTTGTCATTTTCATCAGCTGCCTTCACCGGTCATTACTATCTGTCCCTCCCCTACGGGGGAGGTTAGGTGGGGGCTGCTGTCAGCAGAATAACATGACTTGGTTTCGCCCGTCAAAGACTCTTTCCCTGTCTATTTGAAATACTGCATTGAGCAGCAGTGCAGCGAACCATGCTGTCTCACCACCACGCTGCTGTCTATGCCAATCAGTTCCCTGTAGGGGAAAGCCTCTGCTATGACGCGTCGTGCCTCCTCGTCGTTTTCAGGTTGGTTGTATGTAGGATAAATCACGGCATCGTTTATGATGATGAAGTTGGCGTATGTGGCAGGCAGTCGTTCACCGTCCTCATATATCGCCTCCGGCATCGGCAGCTTCAGCAGACGGTATGGTCTGCCGTCGTCGGTGCGCAGCGTGGCGAGTTGTTCTTCCATGCGGTGCAGCTCGTCGTATTGCTCATCCTCCTTGTCGTCGCATCCCACATACACCAGCGTGTCGTCGGGTGCAGTGCGCACCAGCGTGTCGATATGTCCGTCGGTGTCGTCGCCTGTTAGATGTCCGTAGTCTATCCATACTATGCGGTCGGCACGCAGCATCTCCTTCAGCCGCTTCTCTATTTCCTGTCGCGAGAGAGGTTGGTTGCGGTGGGGGGCAAGCAGACAGCAGCTTGTGGTGAACACCGTTCCCTTGCCGTCGCTCTCTATCGATCCGCCTTCGAGCACGAAGTCGTTGTGGTCTTCATACCGTCCTTCCACGATGCCGTTTTCATACAGACTGCGGTTGATGGAATTGTCGAGGGACGCTTCGAATTTCTCGCCCCATCCGTTGAAGCGGAAGTCGAGCAGCGTGAGAGGGCCGTCTTCAGCATTCCTCTCTTTCATCGAGATGAAGGCGTGGTCTCTTGCCCATGTGTCGTTGGTAGGACACTGGTGTAGCGTCACCCTTTTCATCTGCTCTTCAGAAAGTCTGCCGCATAGCATCCTCTCTACCTCCTTCGTGTCGGGTGCCACGATAATCAGTGGTTCATATCTTGTTATGGCATCCGCCATCTCCACATACGTGTTGTTTATCTCGTCGAGACAATAGTTCCAGTCCGTGTCCTTATGAGGCCACGTCAGTTGCAGTGCCCTTTGTCTTTCCCATTCAGCGGGCAGGTATAGGTTGTTCATGCAATGATGTTTTTTTCCTGTTATATATGGGTTAATAATTATCCAATATCTGTTTGCGCTTCTGTTTCTTCACCTCCTTTTTGTGTTCTATGCTTCGCTGTATAGGGTTGGTGATGAGTTTCAGCAGTCCGAGAATGTCGAAACCATTCGTCGGCTTTATGCCAAGCAATTGTTTGTCGATTGTCGTCATTCTTGTGAAATCTCTTATTTTTCCCCTCTTGCCGTATACCACCACTTCGTTGAGCATCCTTGCCGATGGCAGCATGAACACCGTGTCGGTCAACTCCTTGTGGTTCAACACCCTCTTTTCGAAGTTCGGATGATAGAATGCCACAGTCTGGAAATTCTCCGGCAGTTGGAATGTACCGTTCCATGGAGTCTTTATGGTACTGTCGTTGTCGCATTTCACGAACACGTTTCTCAGCGGTTGTTTCGTTGAGGCATCTATTACGATACCCTTCCGTTGTGCCGAGGCATGACAAACGATGGTCAGCATCCATAAGGTCGTTATCCATCTCGCCACCGCCATGCCGTGTTCTGACTCAATGTTTCGTAATCCGCTCATATCTCCATCAGGTTCAGAAAAGTTGTCTACAAAGATAATGCAAACCGAATGCAAAATGAAATAAATGATTTTATTTCTTTTGCTGAGGTGCCGCTTATCTTATACAAAGATAATGCAAACCGAATGCAAAATGAAATAAATGGATTTATTTCTTTTGCTGAGGTGCCGCTTATCTTATACAAAGATAATGCAAACCGAATGCAAAATGAAATAAATGGATTTATTTCTTTTGCTGAGGTGCCGCTTATCTTATACAAAGATAATGCAAACCGAATGCAAAATGAAATAAATGATTTTATTTCTTTTGCTGAGGTGCAGTTTATTTTATACAAAGGTAATGACATTTCTCTATCCTTTGGCAATCCCACACCAAAGTTTTAAGCAATATTTTGGCATTTTATATCATATTATTGCAGTCCGGTGAAACTCCAAAGCGCAATAATAAAAATTACATTGAACCCAAATCGCTTTCTATGTTAATATCCAAATGTTTTGACCATTATTTTCAATTTATGCTGAGATTTTATATTCAGGGGTGAATGTTTGGCGATTTCTGACCATGGCTGTGACCAAATGTACAAGTTTGTTCTTGACATTGTTCAGTGCAACCTGCTTCTTCTTTCCTCGTTCTACGAGGCGCATGTAGTACCTCGCCATAATGGGATTGAAGTTGACGGCAGCTAGTGCCGCTTGCGTCAGCATGGCCTTTATCTGGCGGTTAGCCATATAATGTACATGCGGATCGGAATGCACACTGGTTCCCGAATCTTTGCCAAATGGAGCTAGGCCGTAATAGCAGGCAATCTTGCGTGAGTCGTAGTTGAAACGCCGGAAGTTGTCGGTGTACACCATCAGGCACACAGCGTTCTGCGTTCCTATGCCAGGCACCGAGGTCACGATGGTGAACACCTCGGTGAGTTCCTCGTCCGACTTGATGAGATCGGCAATGCGCTTATCTATCTTCTCTATCTCCTTATTGAGTTCAGAGACGATGTGCCGTCCGCTCTGCGAAATCATTGTCTTGACTGGCGACTTCTCCATAGTGAGTCGCTTTTCGCCTCTACGCACCTGGAAACTGCATCTGTGTCTTACGATCATCTGACGGTATAGGAACAGCTCACGCAGTTGTGTAAGCGACTCGCTAAGAGGCTCGTACATAACGGCTTTATCGTAATTCCTCATGGCGTATTCTGCAATCATCGAGGCGTCAGCACGGTCAGACTTCAATCGTCTAAGACCAGATGCGTCTTTGATGCTCTTTGCGTTCTCAAGCCACATGTCGTAGCCTTTACCGTAGAGGAAGTTGCACAGTCCCTTGCTGTAGTCGCCCGTGTTCTCGCCACAGAAGAGCCACAAGGACGAGTCGATACCGCAGGAATTCTGCTCAACCCACTTGACCAACTGCCTATAGCCAGACACGGTTGTCTTGAACTCGTTGAACACTCTAGCAGCGGTTTCTGCCAGTCCGTCTGCAAAAAGGATAGCCACATCAACTTTTTCTTTCGAAAAATCAACTCCGATAAATAAATTCTTCATAACTTTGTACGAGTTATATTGTGTAGAATTGGTCAATAGTTGTATGGACTAACACTCTAACAAGGCTCAGAGCCGATAACTTTCTATCTGGTCTTTGCAACTATGTCGATGAGGACCTAAACGATTTATAGCTTTACGGCTGGGTCATTAGCTGGTTTACCTCTTCGACAGACCGATTCTACCTTTTTACAACAAAGGTACGAAACTGTCTTTAGCAATCATAGTTTTACCTTGATTATTTTGGAGTTTATGCGACTTCGTCGCAATCTTCTGCAAACTTAGAGGTCATTAGGCCGTTTAATGTATAATTATAATAACTGCTTGCAGTCTTTTGTTTTTTATAAGGCGCCTTTTGCTTGTTTTTAATTCGCAATAGCTCGCTATTACTCATTAAAAACCAAACAAAATCCATCTTTCTAAAAAGCAAAATCCAAGCAAGCCCTAATGACCGATTGGGGTTGAACGGCCTAATGACCGTTTGGGCATAAAATACCCCAAACCAGCTGTTGCAGCTGATTTGGGGTTAATGATAGAATAGGGAGCCGCTTGTGAAAAAAGGCGGCAATAATTGCTACAGTAGCCAAAATCACTTCACTACCTTCTTGCCGTTCACGATGTATATTCCAGATGGAAGACCTTGGGTTGCCTCGCCGGCAGAAACATGACCGGAGAAGGAGCGCAGCGTGCGACCGTCGAGAGAGACTACGGCGGTAGACTTTGCTATAGGCATGATGGCGGTTGACGGAACCGCGATTCCGGAATACTGAGATGTCACGTCGGCAACCTTGTAGTGGCCGTTGCTGTCTTTCTCTGTCGTTATTTCGAGATAAGTGGTGGCATTGACGTTCTGGATGTTCTCAGTCTGAGACTTGCCGTTGTCGGTGCTGAACACGAAGTTCACGTAGTCGTCTATGCTGTTCATGGTATAGCCCAGTGAATACCATGTCTTTCCATTCTCCGTCACCGTTGTCGTCACATTGTCGCCAGGCCATTTTTGTATCGTTGGGTTGTGGCTTCCGTCGCCGCCCCACGACCATACGTTCATTGCGGTCCAGCCCACTTGGTCGGCATTCACGTTCACCGTTATGGCATAAGGCGAGAAAGCCTTGATGGAGTAGTGGCGCTCCGTGATGCCCGTCACGTTGCCGTCAACGAGCAGTCCAGCCTTGAGAGTTACGTCGCCCTCAGGCAGTGCCACCTCATATCCGCTTTCAGCCACGCTGCTGTTGGCTGTCGGAGCAGTACCGTCGAGAGTGTATACAATCTTGGCGTTGTCGTTTGTAGAAATGGCGCGCAGCAAAGCCTTCGGTGTGTCATGATATTTCCCCGATGGCAGGTCTATCCATGCCGTCTCTCTGTTTCTCTCCAGAAAGTAGCGATAGTGGTATCCCTCTGTGGCGAGCGCCCATGTAGTGTTGTCGGCAGTATAGCTGTTTGCCGATGTACCCACGGCAACATGAAGTCGTCCGTTAGTACCCGTGGTCGTGAACACATAGCGTGCCACGGTGCTTACGTTGCGGTTCCATGCGCTCTGGTTCGTGATGCCTGTGAGGTTGCGCAGCAGAATCATGTTCTTTATCTCCCGTTTGTGGTCAATCCAGTGTTTCATGAACACACACGGTGTTCCCGGCATGGCGAGGATATAGGCGTTGGCAGCGAGGGTGTCCTTCTTGATAGGATCCTGCTGCTCCGATTCAGACCGCTTCTCCGTGTCGTGGTTTTCAACAAATGTCACGGCATAACGGCAGTAGTCGCCATCCGTGGCAAGTCCACCGTTGTCGAGCTTTGTCCAGTTGCTGTATGCCGTGGCGTCGCGAACGGCATATCGGGTGGGGAAGTCGAATGCCGCACTCTGTATCTCACCATTCTGGGTGGTACCGTTTATCCAGTTTTCCACATTTTGCTTGTTGCCGTCGAAATATTCGCCTACCGAGAATGCAGGCTTTGCCGCAGTGTTGTAGATACCGGTGAATTTGGCGTCGTAGCCCTTAACCATATCGTAGCGCACTCCGGAATACCCCAGGTCGTTGAGTAGGAAGTCGAGATAAGCCTTGACGTTGTTCTGCACGTTGCTGCTGTTGTGGTCGAGGTCTCTGGCAAAGTCGACACCATCTCCCGTGTCGTTGTTGTCACTCAGATTGTAGCCGTTCTCCTTAGCCCATGTAGCGGTCTTTCCGCTGCAGTCATCCTTGCAGATGTCGGTAGGCAGCAGCTGGTATGTCACTCCCTTGTAGGTTTCCTTCGGGAAGTCAACCCAGTTTGTTAGCGTCTTCCTGTGGTTTATCACCACATCGGCAATGGTGCCCAGTCCTTTCTGTTTGAAGGTGGATATCATAGAGCGCAGTTCCTCTTCAGAACCGAATGCGCTCTTGTAGTTGTCAAACCAATAGAGATCGTCGTATCCCATGGATTCACCTCCGCAGTTGCCGCTTTGCGGAATCCATATCAGGTTGAAATACTTAGACAGTTCGTCGGCCTGTGTCTCGAGTTTTTTCCAGTTTGAGGCGTCGTAGCTGTTCCAGTAGAATCCCTGGAGCATCACGCCTTGATGATTTGTAGGCCATCCCTGTGCCATGAGCATGGATGGGCATGCTATTGCGGCGATGGCAGTAATTAGTTTCTTGTTCATGGGGAATTGTGTTTATTTATTTTCAAACTCCAGAATCATCGTGCCACGAGGTGAGAGCGTTACATCCTTCGTGATGTCTATCTTTCTGTTTGTCAGGATGTTTGTGGCTGTCTGTGCTTCGTTTATCACTTCGGCATAACGCTCCACATGGAGTTTCTTTTCATGGCTTGTGCCGTTTAACACGGTCATCACCACCTTGTTGCCCAATGTGCGGGCAATGACATAGATGCCGTCGTAAGGGATGAACTGAGTCTGTTTGCCTTTTGTTATCACGTCGTTGCCGTTGCGCCAGTGTAGCAGACGACTTGTCCAGTTGAACATTGCGTTCTCCTCCTTCGTGAGTCCCTCTTTGGTGAAAGCATTGCGCTTGTCGCCGGCAAAACCGCCAGGGAAGTCGCGGCGCACGTTGCCGTCGGTCACCTTCTTCGAGCCGTTCATCAGCACCTCCGTACCGTAGTATAGCTGTGGAATGCGGTTGATGGTGAGCAGCAGGGCGAGAGCCTGTTTCAGTTTCAGAGTGTCCTGACCCTCTCCGAGGAATCTGTCAGTGTCGTGGTTCTCGATGAATGCCATCACGTGTGACGGGTCATTGTAGAGATAGTCGTAGCAGAGCGAGTTGTAGATGCGGTTGAAACCGTTCCACCATCCGTCGGTCTCTTCGTTTTTGGCAAGATTCAGCCTGTCGAAGAAGCTGAAGTCCATCACCGTCTTCAGATTAGAGTTGATGTCGCTGAGTTTCGAGTCCTTCTGCCATGCCGCTGTGTATGCGGGTTCTGTCACCCATGTCTCTCCCACGGTGTTGAAGTTAGGATATTCCTCGTTGAGCACCTCCATCCATTTTGCCATTGCCTTGCGGTCGGCATATGGGTAGGTGTCCATTCTGATACCGTCGATGCCCACTGTCTCTATCCACCATTCGCTGTTCTGGATGAGGTAAGTTATTACGTGGCTGTTGCGTTGGTTGAGGTCAGGCATCGAAGGCACGAACCATCCGTCAACGGTCTCCTTCATGTCCACCTGGCTGGCGTATGGGTCGAGCACAGGTGTCAGCTTATAGCTGGTCTGCAGGTATTTGTCGTTCACCTGAGCCGCACCGTCTATAGTATTCGTTTTCTTGTTGTTTGCCTGATTCTCAGGACTCAGCCATTCAGGATAGTTGAACCAGTCGGCAGAAGGCATGTCCATCACCCAGGGATGCTCGAATCCGCAGTGGTTGAAAATCATGTCCATCACCACTTTCAGTCCCTTTTTATGAGCGTCGGCAACGAGCCTGCGGTAGTCTTCGTTGGTTCCGAACCGTGGGTCCACCTTATAGTAGTCTGTCGTGGCATATCCGTGGTATGTGCTCTGTTTGCCGTGGTCGGGAGAGTTGTTCTCAAGCACCGGAGTGAACCACAGTGCCGTTACTCCCAGCTGGTTGAAATAGTCCAGATGCTGGCGAATGCCCTCCAGGTCGCCGCCATGACGGAGGCTCGGTTCGTTGCGGTTGATTGAGTAGGGATTCATCCCCTTGATCTTGCTGTTGTCTTTACCGCTGTTTGCGAAACGGTCTGGCATGAGCATATAGAGCACGTCGGCATTAGAGAAGCCCTTGTGGTCTTCACCATTCTGCATCCTCTCGTTGAGCGAATATTTCACGGTCTGCGCCTTGCCTTTGGCAGTCTGGAACTTCAGGTTCATCACTCCCGCCTTGGCATCCTTCACGTTCATATATATGAGGAGATAGTTAGGGCTGTCGAGGCGCACCAGACTGTCGATGCGTACACCGGGATAGTCGGTGGATACGTTGGCAGATCTCACGTCCTTGCCGTATACCATCAGTTGCACCTGTGGGTTTTTCATTCCCACGAACCAGTTTGTCGGTTCAATTCTGTCTATTTTTGAAGCCGCACTCATTGTTAATGTTGTGCCCAGCAATAGGGCTGCTATTATCTTTTTCATTAGTTTGTTATTTTTAGTTGACGAGTAAACGAGTTAACGAGTAAACGGATTTACAGGCATTCTACTTTCTGTAAATTACCATTGCCTGTTGTCCACCCACGGTAGCTTTCTGACCGGTTATGCTGCCAAGTCCGTTGACATCCACCTTTCCGTTGTCTACTACCACGGTATATTCCCCTTCAGGCACGTTGATGTCTGTCGGCTGCTTGTTGGCGTTCAGAAACACAATGATGTCGCGCCATGAGTCGCCACCGGCATTATCGTTGAGGCTGAAAGCCACCACTCCCTTGGGAGCATCGAGAAACGACAGATGCTTTCTCACGAGATCGGCATTGGCAAGTCTGAAAGCCGGATGACTCTTGCGTAGAGCTATCAAACCGCTGTAATAGTTGAACACCTGCGGGTATCGCTTCAGATTGTTCCAGTCGAGGTGGTTGATGCTGTCAGGCGACTTGAAACTGTTGTGTACCCCTTTCTTGTCGCGCAGCATTTCTTCACCGCAAAGAATGAACGGCACACCCTGAGAGGTGAGCACCGCAGTCTGAGCCAAGAGGTCCAGACGGATAAGCTCATCTTCCGTTATTCCCGGTATGCTTGATCTCAGTCGGTCGGTGAGACACAGGTCGTCGTGGCAGCTCACGTAGCTTACCATCTGAGTGGGGGAGTTTGTCCATGCCTCCTTGCTGTAGTTCACACGCGTCATGTCAATCTGCGGATGACTGATTGCTCCCACGATGCCAAACTTGAGGCTCTCCTCCATATCAGGCATTCCGGCAAGGAATCCACCCTTATGGTCGTCGCTGAACGGACCGCGCAGTGCGTCCCTCATATCGTCGCAGAAAGCACCGATGCCGTTCAGCTGACGTGTGTTCGCCTTCATCGCCAGTTTGTCGGTAGGGTAGGCACAGCTGCCGGCGCTCCATCCCTCACCATATATATATATGCTTGGGTCTATCTGGTCTACGGCAGCACGGATATCGTTCATCGTCACGATGTCGTGTACACCCATGAGGTCGAATCTGAAACCGTCGATATGGTATTCATTCACCCAATATTTCACGCTCTCCAGCATATACTCCCTCATCAGCGCCTTTTCAGATGCCGTCTCGTTGCCGCAGCCCGAACCGTCGGAATACTTACCGTCAGCCGTCTTGCGATAGTAGTAGTCTGGATTGACGCGCTGGAAGTTGCTGTTCTTGATGTCGAACGTGTGGTTGTATACCACGTCGAGTATCACTCTGATGCCAGCCCTGTGTAATGCCTGCACCATCTGTTTGAACTCCTTTATTCTCACCGTCGGTGAATACGGGTCGGTGGAATAGCTGCCCTCAGGCACGTTGTAGTTCTTCGGGTCGTAGCCCCAGTTGTATTGCGGCGTGTCGAGTCTTGTCTCGTCCACCGAGGCATAATCGAACGAAGGCAGGATATGGATGGCGTTCACACCGAGTCTCTTCAGATATTCTATTGCTTTAGGGTCGGTTAGCGCCAAGAACTTACCCTTGTTGCCGAGTCCCGACGACGGGTCGATGGAGAAGTCCCTGTGGTGCAGTTCATAAATCACGAGGTCTGCCGGCGATGCCAATGCCGGTCGTCTGTCTTCGTTCCATCCTTCAGGGTCGGTAGACGGCATGTTTACCACGGCACCACGGTTTCCGTTCACTCCTACAGCCTTGGCGAAGAGTCCGGGACACTCACCGTTGCCGGTGTCGAAGGTATAGAACAATCCGTTCAGGTTGCCTTTCACTACAGCCTCCCAGACGCCATCGCCCTTGCTCTTCATCTTCACAGTCTTCATGGGTTTTCCGCCTTCTCCATCCTTGTAGATGCGCAGAGTGGTCTTATAGGGCGAGTTGAGTCTGAACACTGTCTTGTCGGCAGCGAACGACATCTCGTTGAATATCCCCTGAGCCGACATCGGCAGAGAGAGGACTCCCATAATGCAGCCCGTCATAGCAGTTCTTATATTAACCATACTTCTCGTTCTTTAGTTATTTCTTAGCCATAATAGACACGGCGAATCCGCCACCTCTGGCTTCCCTGATCTTCAACACGTCGCCACGTTTTACCGTGCGCTTGGTGATGCGGTAAGCCTTCGGATTCTTCTCATAGTCAGCGTCGGCAGCATCCTGATAGATGGTGCATTCGTATTTCTTTCCTTTGTCCAGGAAGTCGAGCTTCACCACGGCGTTGCGCGCCTCTTCGCCAGTCTTGCCGCCGACAAACCAGTTGTCGGTACCTTTTGCCTTGCGGGCCACGGTGATGTATTTTGCCGGTTCGGCCTCAATGTATTTAGAGTCATCCCAGTCGCATGCCACGTCGCGGATGAACTGGAAGGCATCATCGTATTTCTCGTAGTGTTCAGGCAGGTCGGCAGCCATCTGCAGCGGACTGTACATCACGAGATATAGCGACAGCTGTCCGCAGAGCGTGGAATGTACGAAACTCTGGTTCTGGCTCCATTCAGAGAGCTTCGTCTCGAAGATGCCAGGAGTATAGTCCATCGGTCCACCCTGCAGACGGGTGAATGGCAGCATCACCGTGTGGTAAGGCACGCTTCCGCCGAAAGCTTCGTATTCAGTGCCCCTCGCACTCTCGTTGCCCACGAGGTTAGGCCATGTGCGGCATATACCCGTAGGACGTGTCGCCTCATGTGCGTTCACCATGATATGATGCTTGGCAGCCTCTTCCACCACGCGCTGGTAGTGGTTGTTCATAATCTGACTGTAGTGGTATTCGCCTCTTGGAATGATGTCGCCCACATATCCCGTCTTCACGGCGTCGTAGCCATATTTGTTCATCAGCTTGAAGGCATCCTCAAGATGACGCTCATAGTTGATTGCAGAAGCCGAAGTCTCATGGTGCATCATCAGCTTCACTCCTTTAGAATGGGCATATTCGTTGAGTTCCTTGATGTCGAAGTCAGGGTATGGCGTCACGAAGTCAAAGACGTCGAGCTTCTGATGGCCGAACCAGTCCTCCCAGCCGATGTTCCATCCCTCAACGAGAACCTCCTGCAGTCCGTTCTTTGCAGCAAAGTCTATATACCTCTTCACCTCAGCTGTGGTAGCTCCGTGAGTGCCGTTCGGCTTGCATTTGGAGTAGTCGGTTTCGCCAAGGCGCACTGAAGGATAGTCGTTGGTGTAGCTCCAGCTCTTTCTGCCGACTATCATGTCCCACCACACACCGCAGTATTTCGTAGGATGAATCCACGACGTGTCCTCAATCTTGCAAGGTTCGTTCAGGTTGAGCGTCAGTTTGCATGACAGCATGTCACGGGCGTCGTCGCTCACGAGCACCGTTCTCCACGGCGTGTTGAAAGGCGTCTGTATGAATCCCTTCATGCCCACGGCGTCAGGAGTGAGCCATGACTCGAATGTCAGCGTCTTCTCGTCGAGGTTGAGGTGCATAGTAGGATAGTCGAGGCAAGCCGCCTCGTGGATGTTGATATACAATCCGTCCTTGGTCTTCATCTGCAGCGATGTCTGCACGCCTGTATCAGAGAACACCGTGGTCGATGAGTTGCTCTTGTATTTCTCGCGGTCGCGGCGTATGATGTCCTTGATGCCGGTGAGCGGAGTGATCTGGTATTCATATTCCTGTGTGTCGTAGTCGCCGGGAATCCAGTATGCCGTGTGGTTGTCTGCCATAGCAAACTGTGTGTGCTCCTCCTTTATCACGAAATAGTTCAGTTCCTCCTGCTGCGGGAACTCATATCTGAGTCCCATACCGTAGTCATACACGCGGAAGCGTATTTTTATGTTGCGTTTCGATGAAGGCTGGTTGAGGCTCACCTCCATCTCGTTGTAGTGGTTGCGTATCGTTGCCGTTTCTCCCCACACCGGTTTCCATGTCTCGTCGAAGGTGGAAGTCTTGTGTCCGGTCTCCTTGAAACCCTTCATGAGGTCGGTCTCCTGCATTCCCTTCGAGGCATGTTTGTCTTTGGCGAGTTCCAGTCCGAGATGCGACGGCTTGCACACCGTCTTTCCCTTGTATTCCATCTCGTAAGTAGGCTGTCCGTCGTTGGTAAGCGAGAATTTCACCGTCACGTTACCGTTCGGTGAACTCACCGTCTGTGCCATTCCAATCATCGGCAATAATGCGATGGACAGCAGCGCGCTTCTCAGACCGCTGTAGTTTGATGCCGCCGGAAAGAAATCCAGCGGACTATATGTTGACTTTTTCTTTTCCATTGTTTCGTTATTGTCGTTATTCTTTTCTTTCAGATATTTATCTCAGCTTCACCAGTTCCTTAATCGCATCGTTGTATTCCTTGTCAGCGATCAGGTCTTCGATGTTGATGTGCATGCGGTAGCGCCAGTAGTGGCGGGGGTTGGCAGGGATGTTTATTCTCTCGGCGTCAGCGTCGGGCAGACGCAGTTTCTCGTCTAAGGCAAACCAGTCTTGCAGCGACAGGATGCAGAGCATCGACGGACAAGTCAGCTGGTTTGCTATTATGTCGCGTGCCAGCCATCCCGGCAGAGGATGAGGAGCAGCACCGCCACGGTAGAGCATAGAAGAATAGTAAACCTGTGTGCGCTCGTAATCCTCGTCCCACCATTGGCGCAGTGTCGGCATGTCGTGAGTAGAGAGAGTGCAGACGCTGCGATAGGGGTTGCGCGAGAGAATGCCGAACCTCACCTTCGGGTCTTTCGGCATCTGCTGCAGTTCCAGACTGAGGATGCGCAGCTGATCCATCACCCATGCCACGCAGTCTGGCACCATACCGAGATCTTCGGCACACACCAGCATTCGGGTTGCCTGCACGAGAACAGGCAGTTTCTTCATTGCCTCGTTATACCAGAAATTGTTGTTGCGGCGGTAGTAATAGTCGTTGTATAGACGGTTGAACTTCTCCTTGTCGCTGTCGTAGAGCGCTTCATACATGAAGTTGAGCTGTGCCGTGATTCTTGGATGGAACTTGTTAGGGTCGTTGTCGTCGCGGACGAAGAGCACATCGCTCACCAAAGCATACAGACCGTCTCTTACCCACACATCGTCCATGCTGTCTTTGCCTTTGAAGACGGCCTCAATCTTGCGCTCCGTGTCGTATTCCGGTTTCAGGGCGAAGATGTCGTCGTGTTTGTGGTCGAGGTATTTCTCCACCACCTCGTCGGCATGGATGCCGAACACACGGTCTACGACCCAACGGGCAATGAACGGAGTGGTGAACAGTTCCTCCTGGAAGTGCAGGCCATAGCCTTCAATTTCCTCTCTCGTCATTCCGAGCGACGGGGCGAATTGTCCGAGCAGTCCGTGAACACAGGTGGTAGGTATAGCCCATATACGGAAGAAACCGAGCACGTGGTCAATGCGGTAGGCATCAAAGTATTTCGCCATGTTCTGGAATCTTCTTATCCACCATTCACATCCGTCATCTATCATCCTCTGCCAGTTGTAGGTAGGGAATCCCCAGTTCTGTCCGTTTATGGAGAAAGCGTCAGGTGGAGCGCCCGCCTGCGAGTTGAGGTTGAAGTATTGAGGCTCATGCCATACGTCACATCCGTTGCGGTCCACTCCGATAGGTATGTCGCCCTTGAGAATCACACCACGCGCCATGGCATACTCATGAGCCGCACGCATCTGTCTGTCGAGAACAAACTGCACATAATAGTAGAACGCCACGTCGGCATATTCCTTCGATTTCGGATCGGTGAGTTTCTTGCGGTCAGCCTCATGCCATTGTTCGTGTCCCTTCCATGAAGAGAAGTCCACGTTTCCGAAAGAGTCTCTCAGATGACAATACTGAGCGTAGGGCACTAGCCAGTGTTCGTTTTCTTTTACGAACATCTTGAAGTCTTCGCCCTTCATCACAGCCTCGCCTTCCTGCTTGAATATTATTCTCAGATAGTCTGTCTTGGTATTGTTAACCCTCTCATAGTCAATCTGTTTCAGCTCGTTAAGTTCCTTGCGCAGAGCCTCCATCTCGCGAGCCTTCTTCTTGTCCTTTATCTCAGGCAACTGTCTGAAGTCGGCAAACTGAGGGTGCAGGGCGAAGATGCTGATGGCAGAGTAGGGGTAAGAGTCAGTCCAGGTGTGAGTTGATGTAGTGTCGTTTATCGGCAACACCTGCAATACACGCTGGTTGGTCTCGGCCACCCAGTCTATCATCATCTTCAGGTCGCCGAAGTCGCCTACTCCGAAGCTGCCCTTCGACCGTAGTGAGAACACGGGGATGAGAGTGCCGGCAAGTTTCTCGTCGCATAACTCGAAGAAGGCTTGGTCCAACTCCGTCACTACAACCTCACCGTCGTTTATCGTTGGTGCATGCAGTTGGCGGTTCATGCCAGTCTCCCAGTCCACTCCGCCATTCTCGTTGAAGGCGATGAACTTGAATTCCGTTTCCTCCTTCTTCATTTCCTTCACATTGATGTCAGCCACCCATTCGTTGTAGTTGTGTTCCACCATTGAGATGGCATCATCAGGGTTCCATCTGCCCAGTGCCTTGTCTTCGCCTACGAGAGCCAGACGGCTGCCGCTCCTCAGTTGTGGAGCGCGCACAATGAGTCTCAGAGTCTGGTTGTAGTCAGAGCCTTTCGCCGGTTCCCTGTGGCGGCGGTTCACGCAGTCGGTGAATGCCGAACTGTAGAGATAGGAGTCGTAAGGGATGTCATTCCATCTGTCGTTCACGAAGTATGTCATGGCCCTCTTGGCGTTCAGCTCCAATCTGTGAGACACTGTGGTCCATTCGTGGCGCACTTCGCTGTCGCCGTTCTCCACACTGTAGTAATATTCCATCTGTGACATTCCGTTTTCGGCAGTAATCTCACAGTGCCATGACTTTCCGTCATAGGTATTCATTGAATACACCTTCTCGATGTCTTTCCCTTTGCCTACGACGTTGAGTCTGAGAATCTCACCGAACGTCGTGGCGTATTGTATATTGAAAAATATCTTCATTGTGCAGGATATTTTAAAGTTATTTCTGTTATGTTTTTATTGTATAGGTTGTTCTTTTTTATTGTATAGGCTGTTCTTTCTTGTTGATGATGCCCACGCTCAATGCTCCGAGCGCCAGCAGTACGGCAGCCACGATCATCATGTTGTATTGATGCGAGCCAACGAGCGACAGCAGCGTTCCGCCCACGGCAGCCGCTACTATCTGTGGCAGACAGATGGTGCCGTTGAACAGTCCGAGGTAAGCTCCCTTGTGGCCATATCCCTCCAAGGCGTTTGTCACGAAGGCAAACGGCATGGCGAGCATTGCAGCCCATGCACATCCGATGAGCAGGAATGGGATAACGAGGATATTCTGGTCGTCGATGAACGGCAGCATGGCAAATCCGGCTGCACCGATGAGCAGACTCACGGCATAGGCGAATTTATCGTTCTTTATCCTTGGCAATACCATAGCCCATGCCACGCTGCCCAGCGCCTGCCAGAAGAAGAGCACTCCAACCCAGTTGCCGGCCTCCTGATAAGCCTTCGACGAAACGTCGGTGGTGTGCCATACGGTGTCGGCGATGGTGCCGTTGGTATATGTCCACATATACATGAATGCCGCCCAGCAGAAGAACTGTACCAGTCCTACCTTCCAGAACATCGACGGAGCGTTCTTCAGCAGTGTCAGCCAACCGGCTTTCTGCTCCACCGCCTCAGGCTTGCGCTCGTTGTATTCAGCATATTCCTTCGGGTTCCACTCCTTCACGGTTAGTGTGGTGTAGAGCACGCAGAGTATGAGGATAGCCGCACCGATATAGAAAGAATAAATCACGGAGTCGGGTACTACGCCCTTCGGTGCCTCGTTGGCAATACCGATTGCGGTGAAGAAGAACGGGAACACGTAGCCGATCAGTGAACCGCTGTTGCAGAGAAAGCTCTGGATAGAGTAGGCGAGCGACTTCTGCTTCTCGTTCACCATGTCGCCCACGAGCATCTTGAACGGTTGCATCGCCATGTTGATGCTCGTGTCGAGGAACATCAGCGATATCAGTCCGAACACCATCGCCGTGCTCACCGCCATACCGAAAGAACCGGCGTTTGGCAGCAGACACATCACGGCAACGGCAACTGCCGATCCGATGAAGAGATAAGGAATTCGTCTGCCGAACCTGCACCATGTGCGGTCGCTCAGCGTTCCCACTATCGGCTGCACCAATATACCCATCAGAGGCGGTAGAATCCAGAAATAGCTCAGAGAGTGTGGATCAGCGCCGAGTGTGGCGAAAATTCTTGATATGTTGGCACTTTGCAGGGCGTAGGCTATCTGCACGCCGAAAAATCCGAAGCTTAAGTTCCATAGCTTCCAAAAACTTAAATCCTGTTTCTGTTTCATTATGATTATGTTATTTGTTTCCTTATCAGTTTCCTGTTTCTTTTATCTGCTGCTTCCCCTCACCACGAGTCGTGTCCTCACCACCCGCTTCTCTATCTTGTCAGGGTCTGTCAGCCGCTCCACTTGGTCCATGAGAATCGTGGCAGCCTCTTTTCCCACCTCCGCTCCGCGCTGTTCCACGGTGGTGAGCATCGGGTCGCACGCCACGGCACGGTTGCCGTTGGTGAATCCGCACACCGATATGTCGTCGGGAATATTGAATCCCATCCTCTTCGCCGTATACATCACTCCGATTGCCGTGTCGTCGTTCACGCAGAAAAATCCGTCGGGCCTGTCATTGCGCTCCAGCATCTCCGGTGTCAGCTTCTCGGCGTCCTCCCTGTTGTCGCAGGCAATGATGAGATTGTCGTCTGGTGTGATACCGGCTTTCAGCAGGGCGTCACGGTATCCGTTGTATCTGTTCTTGCCTATCTCTGCCCGGCCCTTCATACCGTAGAAGGCTATACGCTTGCATCCAGTCTCAATGAGATGCGTCACGGCCTTGAAAGCCCCCATGTAGTCGTCCACCACAACGAGGCTCGCATTGATACCCGTGCAGATGCGGTCGAAGAAAACGAGCGTTATCCCCTTGTTCTGAAGCGACTTGAAGTGGTCGTACTGCATCGTTTCCTTTGCCTGCGACACTATGACGCCACACACCTGATGAGCTTCGAACATCTGGCATATCTGCACTTCCCGTTCGTAGCTCTCTTTGCTCATCGTTATTATTATCCGGTAGCCGCGTGCTGCCGCAGCCTCCTCTATACCAGTGAGCACGGACGAGAAATAATAGTGGGTGAATTCCGGCACTATGACGCCAATCAGCTTTATTGGTTCGCGCTTTGAGTTCCTCAGTGATTTCGCGATGTTGTTTGGATAGAAGTCGTGCTGCTTGGCATATTCACAGATGGCGTCACGCTTATCCTTCCTCACCCTCGTACTTCCGTTGAGGGCGCGGGAAACGGTAGACACCGACACGCCGAATTTCTCGGCGATATCTTTCATTGTTGTAGCTTGACAGTCGTTCATAGATATTGTAAAGATAATCTTTGCTGCAAATATACGTCAAACTTTCCAATGTCGCATCTCACTCGGCACTCTTTCTTCCATGCATTTTTGCAAACGATTGCAAAAAGTGGATTGTGTGTAGGAAAATGGTGATATAGTGCAAGTTTGCCATACTTTCAAAAGAAATGGAAAGATGGCTGCTTTTGTCTTGTCCCGATGAGAAAAACATCGGTTCCTGACAGGCAAAAGCAGCCATCCGTATTTTACAATTCCGTTACCCGTTGCGGGCTTAATCTTATCTTGAAACTTCTCTTACATCATTGCAAGATGCAGAGGCTGCTTTTGCCATCGAAAAGACAGAGGAGCTTGAGATGAACATTATATTAAGATGAATATTTTAATATATAAGATGAACATTATATATAAAGAGAACAGAGCTTATGAAGAAGAGAATGATTCCTTTGTTGCTGCTTCTTTCTTCGCATTTCCTGCTTGCCGTATATGGCAGGGATAGTCAGAAGGAGCAATCTCGCGTTGTAGTCATCGCCATCGACGGATTGAGATGGCAAGAGGTCTTTGAACTTATTGGGCATACGTCTGACTTGCCGACCCACCATATTTCCTCTCCAACGGTGGCATATCGTTGCAGAGCGGCAAGGTCGTGTGTGTAGATAAAGGTGAATGGGATAAGGGTAAGTCACAAGAAGACATGATGGCGTTCAATATGGAATGGCTGCGTCTATGCCGTGACAAGCTGAAGGATAATGGTACTATATGGATTAGTGGCACTTACCACAACATCTTTTCTGTGGCTAATTGCCTGACTGAACTTGGCTACAAGATTCTGAATGTAATCACTTGGCAGAAGACAAATCCTCCTGCTAATATCTCTTGCCGTTTCTTCACCTATTCTACAGAGTTTGTTATATGGGCAAGAAAAATGCAGAAAGTTCCGCATAAGTTCAATTATGACTTGATGAAAGAACTGAATGATGGTAAGCAGATGACAGACGTGTGGCGAATGCCGGCAATCGGTAGATGTGAAAAAACTTGTGGCAAGCATCCGACCCAAAAGCCATTGCGTCTTCTCGTACGTATGATTCTTGCCTCAACCAATCAGGGCGATTGGATTCTTGACCCATTCAGTGGCAGTTCCACGACAGGTATAGCTGCTAACCTATGTGGGCGACGATTTGCTGGACTTGAACAAGAGGAAGAATTTTGCAAGTTGAGTAAGGCAAGACGCGAGGAAATTGAGAATCTTGAAGATTATGATAATCTGATAAACCATATTGAAGATTTGCATATATTTCGTAAAAATTTTATGGTGAAGGAAGATGCAAATGTTTACGCACAAATACCATTTTAAATAATCGTTTTAATTTATATGACAATATAAGTTATCCTCATTTTTATAGGCTTATATTATTTTCTTCTTATATTTATAAATTAGATAGAGTTGTTTGCAGCATTACAGATGCCTGTTTTAATAATTGTATGCAATACTATTATGCAAACGTTTGCACTAACAAAAATGCCTTTTCCTTGTTAAAATAGTTTTAACGTATTGTAATACCTCTTATATTTGCAAGCAACTATCAAACATGAGAGAAAATTATGCCTTAAAGCAATCTACAAATGAACATCAAAGCCCGATAGAACGTTAGGGCTTTATGGATATTGGATATATAATTAGTAACATAAAAAAAACTATTAACAATGAAGCAGGTAAGATTCAGTAATGCCATGAGAGCTGCAGCCCTGACGGGAGGCTTGTTCTTGACGGCAAGTGCCTTCGGACAACAGGTTGTCGTGAAGGGACATGTGAAGGATGCCACCGGCGAGCCAATCATCGGAGCGACGATCCGAGTTGACGGTACCGATGGCGGTACCATTACCGACATTGACGGTAATTTCTCTATCAACGCAGACGCCAAGTCTACATTGAAAATCTCCTACATCGGATACGAGACGGTATCCGTGGCAGCAGGACAGAACATCAACGTCATCCTGAAGGAAGATGCCGCCACGAAGCTCGACGACGTGGTGGTGATCGGTTACGGTCGTGCGAAGAAGACCGACCTCACCGGTTCTATCTCAGCCTTGAAGCCAGACGAGCTGTCGAAGGGTATCACAAACAACGCCTCGGACATGCTCGTAGGTAAGGTGGCCGGTGTTGATGTGCAGACCACAGGCGGTATGCCAGGTGCAGGAGCACAGATCCGTATCCGTGGTGGTGCCTCTCTCTCAGCCAGCAACGATCCTCTGTATGTTATCGACGGACTCGTTATCGACAACAACACGGCGACTGGTATGAGTAACATCCTTGCCAATATCAACCCTAACGATATCGAGAACTTCACGGTGCTCAAGAGTGCTTCGGCAACGGCAATCTACGGTTCGCGCGCCAGCAACGGTGTCGTAATCATCACCACAAAGAAGGGCCGCAGCGGACAGAAGCCGACATTCACTTACAACGGTGACTTCACCATTTCGACGGCTCTAAAGAAATATGATGTGCTCAGCGGAGACGAGTATAGAAACCTCATCGAATCATTGGGTATGAGCCGTGACCTCCTCGGCACCGCCAACACCGACTGGCAGGACGAGATACTGCGCACCACGCTTTCTACAAACCACAGCATCAGCATGCAGGGCGGTCTGAAGAACATGCCATATCGTGTGAGCGCCGGATACAACATCGGCAACGGTATCCTGAAGACAAGCTGGATGCGCCGTTTCAATTCAAGCGTTAACATCGCACCTACCTTCCTCAACAACCACTTGAACTTCAACATCACAGCCAAGTATATGTATGAGAAAGACCGCTATGCCGACACCGGTGCCGTAGGAGCAGCCATCGCTATGGACCCGACACGTCCGGTGCGCATGTCAGACCCAGAATACAGCGTTGTGGGAGGATACTACCAGACTTTGGTAAACGCTTCGTATAACGACCCTAACTGGACAAAGACATCATACTCTCAGACTCCGCAGAACCCATTGGCTATGCTTAACAACAAGTATTGTCTGGCAAATGCCAACGACTTCAGCGGCAATGCAGAGGTGGACTACAAGATTCACGGATTCGAAGACCTCCGTCTGCATGCAAGTATCGGTGCACAGTATACAGAGACAGAACAGACCAATGACATACGCCGCACTTCATACAGCAACAACTACTATGGCTACAAGGGCCTTATGGCATACTATAAATATAATGTAGTAGGCAGTGCATACGCACAGTATATGCATGAATTCGGAAACCATGGAGTTGACATCATGGCTGGTGCAGAGCAGGCACACTACCATCGTTCAGGATTCAACGAATACGGTAAGGGAACCAACCCATTGACAGGTGAGGCTTTCGACGAGTCATTCAGAAGTGAAAAGGAGTGGGCAACACACAACTCGCTCGTGTCTTACTTCGGACGTCTGAACTACAACTTCCTCGACCGCTACCTCATTACCGCAACGTTCCGTGCCGATGGTTCTTCACGCTTCGCAAAGGGCAAGAAATGGGGATACTTCCCATCAGCTGCCGTAGCATGGAAGATCAGCAGTGAGCCGTTCATGAAGAATGCCACATGGCTCAACGACTTGAAGCTACGTTTCGACTGGGGTAAGACTGGTCAGCAGAACGGTATCGACGACTTCGTATACGCTCCTGTATACGTGACGAGCGACCAGTTCGCACAGTATCCTTTCGGAAACGACTACTATTACACCATGCGTCCTAACAAGTATAACTCAGACCTTACTTGGGAGAAGACAGAGACATGGAACGTAGGTTTGGACTTCGCGGCTCTCAACAACCGATTCACATTCACTCTCGACGGATATATCCGTAACACCAAAGACCTTCTGGCTAATGTTTCAACAAATGCCGGAGTGACACTCGGTGACGAACTTTTGCAGAATGTAGGTTCGCTGCGCAACTACGGACTTGAACTCTCATTCGATGTGAAACCAGTGGTAACAAAAGACTTCACATGGGATCTTACCTACAATGTGGGTTGGAACAAGAACAAGATAACATCCCTCAGAGCAGGAGACAGTGACTGGGTTTGGGTCAACAGCACAAAGGCTGCCCGTGGTAACAACAACAGGTTGCAGCGCAACAAGGTGGGTTATCCTATCAACTCATTCTTCGTTTATCAGCAGGTTTACGACGAGAACGGCAAACCTATCGAGGGCGTTTACGTAGACCGCGACGGTAACGGTTCTATCGACGATGGCGACCGCTACTACTATAAGAGTCCGGCAGCTGACGTGATAATGGGTCTCACATCCAAGTTCCTTTACAAGAGATGGGACCTCAGCTTCTCGCTCAGAGCATCTCTCGGCAACTATGTATATTATCACAATCTTGCTAACTGTGCTATAGTTTGTGAACAGGGTCTGAAGAAGCAGGCTGGAGCCTTCCAGAATGTGCTCAGCGATGCCGTATCACTCGGATTCACAGGACAGACAGTTGCCATGAACAGCATCAGCGACTACTTCATCCGCAATGCTTCCTTCCTGAAGTGTTCTAACATCACACTTGGATACTCATTCCCTGCACTCCTCAAGTATGCGGGAGAGGATTATTTCTCTGGCCGTGTATACTTCACTGTGCAGAATCCATTTATCATCACCAATTATAAGGGACTCGATCCTGAGGTTGCAAATGGTGTAGATACCGATCCGTATCCACGTCCAATCAGCTTCCAGCTCGGTGTTAACTTTAATTTTTAAGTAGACAAGTAGACAAGATACAAGTAGACAAGATACAAGTAGACAAGATGCTGGAAAACCAACATTCTCCTTCAAAAGGGAAGGACTGGAAATTACTAAGCATCATATGGCAGAGGAGGGTAAATCTCCTTGTCAACTCGTCTCCTTGTCAACTCGTCAACTAACAAAATAAACAACTACAATTATGAAACATATAATTTTAAAGAGTGCGGCTTTGGCTTTCCTGACATTAGGGACAATGTCATGTGCCGACGACTTGAATATATCACCAATAGACCCACAGACTTCATCATCGTATGATGTGAAGCAGCTCCTTGCCAAGCAATATGCCTCATTGGGACTCACCGGTCAGAAGGGTCCTGACGGTAACGGTGACATGAGTGGTGATGAGGGTGAGAGCGGTTTCTACCGCACGGTGTTCAACCTCAACGAACTCAACACCGACGAGATCCTATGGGCATGGCAGGACAATGAAGACATGGCACCGATTACAAACATGGCATGGACATCAGCTTCTCCACGTGTGAACTGGTGCTACCAGCGCCTTGCCTATGATGTCACGCTTCACAACCAGTTTATCTCTGAGCAGACAGGCAAACTTCCTGACGACGAGATTGCAGAGATTCGTTTCCTGCGTGCTCTCAACTACTTCGAGTTCCTCGACCTCTTCCGTAGAGCACCGTTCAAACTCGAGTTCAACGGAGAACTGCCTGACGAGAAGGTAGGCATCGACCTCTACAACTGGATTGACCAGGAGCTGACAGCCATAGAGCCAATGATGAAAGAGGTGGGAGCATACTGCAACAGCAAAGACTTCGGCCGTGCCGACCGCGGTGCAGCCTACGCTCTGCATGCCCGTCTCGCACTCAACGCCATGGTATACACCGACGGACAGGTGAACGACTACCAGAAGGCAAAGGACTATTGCGACAAGATCATCTCGGCAAACGTCTACGAACTCGCCAAGGAGCCAAAGAACGGATACACCGGTTATCAGCAGCTCTTCATGGCTGACAACGACGAGAATCCGGAGGCTATGAAGGAGATTATCCTCCCTATCCGCCAGGATGGAGCAAAGGCACGTAGTCATGGTGGTTCCACAATGCTTATCAACGGAACACGCTGCAGCGGAATGCCTTACTACTATCAGTCAAACCCATGGCAGTGTATCTTTGCACGCAAAGACATGGTTGGCAAGTTCATTCCAAGCCTCGACGTGGTGAATGCCGACAACGACGCCTGCAGTAAGTCATACGACAAATATCTGAAGGACAACGGCCTCGACGCATCCAAACTCACAGAGGCAGACATCCTGCAGATGGACGAGGCACTCGGTGCAAGCACTAAGGAGATGGTCCGCAAGGCTGGTGACGACCGTGCACTTCTCTACGGAGGATTCGCAGGTGGTGTGCGCCGCCTGTCGCCAGACAAGACAATCAAGAACTTCTTCGACGGACTCTCTATCGTGAAATGGTCTAACGTGCGTACCGACGGTGCTGCCGCTCATGGAGAGAACTTCTGTGATACAGACATTCCTCTCTTCCGTCTTGGCGAAATCTACCTCACACGTGCTGAGGCTCTCTATCGTCTCGGCGACAAGCAAGGTGCGCTGAAGGATATCCAGAAGCTGCAGGATCGTGCCCACAGAATAAACATCGCACAGTCTGTCGACCTCAACTACATCCTCGACGAGTGGTGTCGTGAGTTCTATCTCGAAGGACGCCGCCGCAGCGACCTCGTTCGTTTCGGCCTCTTCACCAGCAGCCAGTATGTATGGAGCTTCAAGGGCGGTCAGGAAAATGGAGTAGGTGTTGATTCACATTACAACGTTTATCCAGTACCAGCCAACGAGATAGCCGGTAACGCCAACTTGCATCAGAACCCTGGTTATTAATCAGGGGGAGAGAGAATAGAAAACATGTTTTATAATCATAAAAGAAAACGTATCATGAAATATATAAATAAAATAATGATGCTTCCGTTGCTCGTCCTGCCGTTCTTGTTCGCATCCTGCGACAAAGACGACGACTGCAACCCTACGCTCGATTTGAGCCATGTGGCAGAGGGCTTCGTTCTCAACACACCGGCTTACGCTGGCAACACATACGACCTCGCCAATTCTGACGGAGTGGAGCTGACATGCACCCAGCCTAACTATGGCGACGGAGTGCCATACGTAGTGCGCTATTTCGTACAGGTATCCATCGACCCTACATTCGCTGAAGGAAACAAGGATGCCAAGTTCAAGGAACTGTCCACTTCTTTCACAACTGCAAAGATGGCAGCCAACGCCGTGGAGATGAACAACGCATTGGTAGACCTCTATCAGGAGGCTAACCCTGATGCCGACGTTCCTTCTTCAATGCCTGTTTATATCAGACTGCGTGCCATCATCGACGGATCGATGATAGAGAATCTCGGTGAGACATATTCTAATGTCATCACTCTCTCTTCTGTACGTGCCGAATATCAGGCACCTGACGTTGAATATCCTGCTTGTCTCTATGTCGTTGGCTCTTCTATCCAGGACGCTTGGAAAAGCTGGAAACAGGTGGCTCCGGTATATGGTATGGAAGGACAGTATTACACTATGGTCTACGTACCGGATGGTGGTTCATTCAAGTGGGGCACTTTCGTGGAAGACTGGCGCGGATTCGGAAAGATCACCATCGACGACCAGGCTGAAGCAGGCGTTTCAGGCAACGACGACGACAATATCGTGCTTGCAAAGGGCGGATGGTATGTTCTGCACTTCGATGGTGTTATGTCTTCTGACAAGAAGAGCATCAACTACACTCTGCACATCTATCCTGGCAAGGCTTACGTAATAGGTGCAGCCTTTGGAAATTGGGACGAGGCAAACGATGCTCTCGCTATGCAGGCTCCTGCCGACAATTCAGGCGAATGGGTATCTCCTGCTTGTACAGCCAGCGGAGAGCTTCGTGCTTACATCCGCATCCCTGGACTGGAGTGGTGGCGCACAGAGTTCACTCTCTACAACGGCAGCCTGTTCTTCCGCAAGGACAACATCGTTGACAACTGGGCTACAAACGTAGGCGATGATTATTCAGTGAAATGCTCTGCTGGTCAGAAACTTTATGTCAACTTCGACAAGAACACCGGTGAGATGAAATAAGGTGGAATTGCCGGATCTTTATAAGACTTGAAAATCTTATATATCCGACATGTTTGATAAACTTATAATCAGAAAGAGAGTGGATGGGACTCTTTCGCTTGAGTCCTGTCTCTCTCCTTCAAACGACAAAAAACAAACAACAATGAAAAAGACATTATTATATAGCTTGGCAGCTTTGGTGGGACTCTCCTTCGCAAGCTGCAACGGCGACTATGACGACTGGACCAATCCTCAGGGATTTGGACAGGAGAACGCCATCACCATTCCTGGTTTCACAGCGACAGCTGCCGGCGACGTCAACCTTGCCAACCCTGGTGAGAACGTGAAGGTTTTCAACCTCTCTGAGGCTGCTCTGCCAGAGGGAACAGAGCTCAACAAGACCCGCATGATAATCACTCCTACTGATGAGGCTGCAACATACGACCTGCCACAGATTCTGGAGGCAAACAACGATGGTACAGTGGACAGCACGGCATTGCAGACCGCTGTGGTGAAGGCTTACGGAAAGCGTCCGGCAGCTCGTCCTTTCAAGGTTCACGTATATTCTGACGTGATGGCAAACGGACAGGCTCTGCTCGTGGATGCAGGAGAAATCAATATCAACGTGGCTCCAAAGGCTCCGTTCATCTCTAAGGCTTATTATCTTATCGGCGACTTCAACGACTGGACTACGGATGTGAACAAACTTGCCGGGTATAAGTTCTCTCGTTCTGACAAGGACGTTTATGAGGATCCTTTCTTCACATTCACCGTGACAACGACAAAGAACGACACGTACTGGAAGATTATCCCACAGGAGAATCTTGATGCCAACAACATCTGGCAGCAGGGTGTGGTCGGTACAGTCAAGGACGGTTCTACCGATGCCGAGGGTACTCTCGTTACTGATAACCCACAGGCCGGCAAGATTGCCGAGGCTGGTACATACGTCATTACACTGAACATGATTGACTACAGCTACAGTGTGGTAAGAGCAGACTCTTATTATATGGTAGGCGGTGTGTATGGATGGAACGCAGAGTCTGCTTCTAAGGTTGCTTTCTACAACGAGAGCGGTTCTAAGGCTTCTATCACAACGCAGTGGACAGGCGACGCCAACCTGAAGATATGGAACCGTGCCGGCATCGGCAACTGGGATGTTGCATGGGGTAGCGTTTCCGACGGAGATAAAAGCATGGAGGGTGCTCTCATTAACAGTGGCGCCAATGCTTTCGTTTGTCCTGAAAAGGGTGCTTACTACACGCTGACAATCGATATGGCGGCAAAGACCTATTCATGGACAAAGCTCGACAACCAGTCACCTGAAGCATTCAATACCGTCAGCCTTATCGGAGGCTTCAACGAATGGAAGGGTGATGTAGACATGGAGCAGACTGCACCACACAACTGGTATATCAACCACACCTTCTCTTCAGAGACAGAATTGAAGTTCCGTTCTAACCACGAATGGACTATCAGCTGGGGTGGAAAGACTACTTCTCTCGCCGGTATGATATATACAGCAGAGGCCAATGGTGACAATATCGTTATTCCTGCCGGAACATACGACATCTACTTCAACGACATCACACACCAGTTCATGTTCGTGAAAGCGAACTGACATGATGTATCAAATGAAAATTCTCATGTTCTGATTTGTAAAAATCAATAAATGTTTATTTAGTTATCGTCAGGGCGGACAATGGTTTCAGCGGATTCCATTGTCCGCTTTTTAACCCAAATCGGTCATTAGGGCTTGCATGGATTTTGTTTTTTAGAAGAGTGGATTTTGTTTGGCTTTTAATGAGTAATAGCGGGCTATTGCGAATTAAAAACGAGCAAAAGACGCCTTATAAAAAGCAAAAGACTGCAAGCAGTTATTAAAATTATACATTAAACGGCCTAATGACCGATTTGGGTTTAATATCCCGGCAATCCCTAATGACCGATGGGGATAAACTAAAAATCCCGTTTCCGGCAAACGAAGCTAAGCTTGAGTTTTGCAGAAAACGGGATTTTCCGTATCTTGGGTTTATCTTTTCTGTCTGTGTCTTTCAGCTGACTTGCAGTATGAACTGTCATCTCGCAAATCAGAATGTTATAACAGGCAGTCTGTATCAGTTTTACTGCAAGTCACGATAACGTAGTCTTGCAGTCTGGATAACGTAGTCTTGCAGTCAGGGCCTTGTTCTTAAGCCCTGATGGCCGTTTGGGCTTATGCCCATGGATTCTCCGTTGGGTAGGGGAGAGACTTAGGCTGGTTGTAAGCGATATCCTTGATGCCGAGATATTTGAATACCTCGAAGAGCGTTTTGCCGACATGTGAGAAGGCAACGGCACCATGATGAGGATATCCTTTCTGGATGAGCACGTGGCGATAGAAACGACCCATCTCGCGGATGGCAAAGATTCCTATGCCGCCGAACGAGCGTGTAGGCACGTCGAGCACCTCGCCCTCAGCGATATAAGAGCGCAGATTGCCCTCAGAGTCACACTGCAGACGATAGAAAGTGATTGGGCTGGCAGCGATGTCGCCCTCCAGAGTGCCACGGGTGAAGTCGGGAGTGCCGCCGTTCTCGAGCAGACGGTTCTGGATGAGCTGATATTTGATGGCACGGGCAGAACACATCTTGCACTGAGGAGTGTTGCCGCAGTGGAAGCCCATGAAGGTGTCTGTGAGCTGGTAGTCGTATTTGCCGGTGATGTCCTCGTCGTAGATATATTTAGGCACGGAGTTGTTGATGTCGAGCAGAGTCACCGTGTCGTCAGAAGCACAGATGCCGATGAACTCTGAGAGAGCACCGTAGATGTCCACCTCGCAGGCCACAGGGATGCCACGGCTTGCCAGACGGCTGTTCACGTAGCATGGCTCAAATCCGAACTGGCTTGGGAATGCAGGCCAGCATTTGTCGGCGAATGCCACATACTGGCGGGAACCCTTGTGCTGCTCTGCCCAGTCAAGGAGAGTAAGCTCAAACTGTGCCATGCGGCGGCTCAGGTCCGGGTAATATTTGCCTTCGCCCATCTCTTCTGCCATTTCCTTGCATACGGCGTCGATGCGAGGGTCGTTCTCGTGCTCCTTGTAAGCCACGAGCAGGTCGAGCTCTGAATTCTCTTCTATCTCCACGCCCAGTTCATAGAGTCCCTTGATAGGAGCGTTGCAAGCGAAGAAATCCTGTGGACGAGGACCGAAGGTGATGATTTTCAGACCCTTCAGACCTATGATGGTGCGTGCCACCGGCACGAAGTCTTTGATCATCTTTGCCACTTCTTCTGCCGTTCCAACCGGATACTCAGGGATATATCCCTTCAGATGGCGCATGCCCAGATTGTATGAGCAGTTGAGCATACCGCAGTATGCGTCTCCACGGCCGTTTATCATGTCGCCGTCGCCTTCGGCAGCTGCCACAAACATCACCGGACCGTCAAACTCCTTTGCAATAAGTGTCTCCGGTGTTTCCGGACCGAAGTTGCCGAGGAACACCACGAGGGCGTTGCAGCCTTCTGCCTTCACTTCGGCAACGGCCTTGAGCATGTCCTGCTCATTCTCTACGGTGGTCTTGCAGTTGAAAATCTCACCTGTGTATTCTTTTACAATGTTCTCGCGACGCTGTGTTGACAGCGCGATTGGGAAACAGTCACGGCTGACGGCGATGATGCCCAGCTTGACCTGTGGAATGTTGTTGCTAACCATAATTGTATTTTTGAAATGTTTTTGTATGTCTGTTTCTTTGGTAAAGATGTATGCAAAGATACATTTTATATTATATATAAAAAAGAATTAATGAAGTGTATTAATAACAATTAGCATTAATTCACTCCATGAACTGCACTTGCGGCATGTCGCAAGCGGTATGCCGGCTCCTTCATGCCCTAATGACCGGTTTTGGTCAAACGGTCATCATGACCATAAGATATTGTTTCAAGCCCAATCTGTCATTAGGGTTTGTTGTGGTCGGTTTATTTGCTCGACAGGTGGAGAAAACGCGTTATGCGGTGTCCCAAATCGCGTTTCTTGTTGTCGATGAATGCGTCGAGAATCCTTGTGGTCCCGTTCAGCGGCACCACGTCGTAGTCAGCGATGGCGGCAGGGATAAGACAGCTGTATCCCTCTCTCACCGTCGTCTCTTCGCCTGTCTCTCTTATCCTTATCTTGAAGTCGCCCTTGATACACATCGTTATGATGAAACTGTCGTATTTCAGCAGGTTGCGGTGGAACGGCTCCGTCAGTTCAGCCACTCTTACGCTGAAGAACTGTGAATCCATGATGAGGTTGGCACGGTTGTCATCCTCTTTATATATAGTGCGATATTCGTCCTCCACATTGAAGTCGAGAGCTTCGGCAGCCAGTTCGGTGTGCAGCTCACGCGGTTTTCCGTCCAGTCCCGGTCTGTTGTAGTCGAAGATGCGGTAGGTGATGTCTGACGACTGCTGCACTTCGGCAAGCAGGATGCCACTACAGATGGCGTGTACTCTGCCTGCCGGCAGATAGAACACGTCGCCGGCCTTCACCTCATGGCGGGCAAGCACGTCGGTTATAGTGCCGTCGGCGATACGCTTCTTGTATTCGTATTCAGAGATTTTCGATTTGAAGCCGGCATACAGATAACTGCCGGGATTGGCGTCGATGACATACCACATCTCTGTCTTTCCCGATTTGCCGTGTACTCTCTTTGCCATCTCGTCGTTGGGATGCACCTGAATGCTGAGGTCTCCTTTGGCATCGATGAGTTTCACGAGCAGTGGCATCTTGCCATCATACAGCTTGTTCACCGATTCGCCCAGGATTTCCTTCGGATGTGCGTCGATAACGGTTGTCAGTTCTTTGCCTGCCCATTCGCCGTTGCTCACGATGCTTGTGCTCGACGGTACGGCGCTCACCTCCCAGCTTTCACCGATGGGGGTATCTTGTGGCTTGAGTCCCTTATAGGGGCAGAGCCTGTCGCCTCCCCATACCACGGTGTGCAGGTTGGGTTCGAATAATAGCGGATATAGTGTCATGTTCTTCTGTCAGTTGTTCAAAATAAGTTAATTACAATCTTGTCTATAAGATAATGCAAAGATACATTTTTTTTATTTACTCCAAAAAACAAACAGAAATATATTTGTTGATGCGTATTGAAACTTATCTCACGTTGATTATCTTGTGTGTCTGCAACGACAGTTTCCACTTGGGGTGCTTCAGACAATATCCTATCGCTCCCTGCAGGTTTGCCTTGTTCTGCGTCTCGTCTTTCACGTCGCATGGTTGCAGGCGGTATTCCTTTGCTTCTACATTGGCATATCTGTCCACTCCTTCGTCGTTGCCCTCATACACCACCTTCAGCTCGTCTATCCTGTGCAGCTTCAGCGGTTTCCCTTTCGGCGAACATGTTATCCAGTCTATCTGGCAGTCTTCTGGCAGTTCGTATGTGCCGTTGGTCTCCATTGCCACATAGAATCCCTCCGCATGTAGCTTCTCTATCAGCGATGCCGTGACCTGCATCGAAGGCTCTCCGCCGGTGATGACAACGAAGCGTGCCGGAAATTGCCTCACTTCTTCAACAATCTCCTCCTCTGTCATCTCCAAGGATCTGGAGTGGTCGGTGTCGCAGAACGAACACTTGAGGTTGCAGCCGGCAAAGCGCACGAAAACGGCTGGCGTTCCCGTGTGGCGTCCTTCTCCCTGCAGACTGTAGAATATCTCGTTTATCCGCATCATTCCTCCTCGTCCTTAACGTATGTCACCATATTGTTGGAACTCTCCTCCACGTCCACCTTGTAGCATTCCGGAATCTGGTCGCACACCCATTTGGCTATGTTCTCCGCCGTAGGGTTGAAAGGCAGCAGCTCGTTGAAGTTGCCGTGGTCAAGATAGTCGTGTATCTTGTTCTTGATATGCTTGAAATCAATCACCATCCCCACCTCGTTCAGTTCTCTGGCCTTGCAGTATACGGTAACGATCCAGTTGTGACCATGCAGGTTGGTGCATTTGCTCTCGTAGGGCAGACTGAGTTTGTGGCAGCCTGCTATTTCCATCTTCTTTTTTACGTAATACATTTATTGTGAAGCTAATTCTGACTGCAAAGTTAGTGTAAAAATCCTAATTCCGGCATCTCCAATAGGTTGTTCAGGGCTTAAAACTCTTCAGACAAGCTTAAAAAGTCTAAATATCAGTGTTTTTGTAACAATTTTGTAATAAATGATAATTACTTTTGCATCCGCTTGAGAAGACAGGCTTGAGGATATTCCTCCCGCCTTTGTCAACTCGTCAACTTGTTACTCGTTACCCGTCAACTATAAATATTTAAATATGGAATTATCAGAAATGCTGTTTTTAGGAGGTTTTGTGGTTTTCATCGCCGCAATCCTTTTGCTTGACATGTTTGTAATCGACAAGAAGGCTCACGAGGTGTCCATCCGTGAGGCTGGCACCTGGACTGCCGTATGGATAGCCTTGGCGCTCCTGTTTTCCGTCTTCTTGTGGTTTCATGGTGATATGGTACATGGAATAGAGAATTTCAGCGATCTCCAGGCAGTGGCTTCGCGCTATGCCTCGCATCTGAAACTCAATCCCGACGATTTCGAGTCGAGTCTGCAGCAATACCGCCATTACATGACGGTGTCATACATCTCAGGTTATCTGATAGAGAAGACGCTCTCTGTAGACAACCTCTTCGTGATGATGATGATTTTCACATCCTTCGGAGTGGGGAAGAATGAATATCAGCATGTGTTGAACTGGGGAATACTCGGTGCCATCGTCTTGCGTTTCGTGTTCATATTCCTTGGCGCTGCCATAATAAGCCGTTTCGACTGGGTATTGCTCGTCTTCGGTGCGGTGCTTGTATATAGCGGCGTGAAGATGTATCTCAACCGCAACAAGAAAGAGGAGATGGATGTGGAGAAGCATCCGCTCGTCAGACTGCTGTCCAAGACGGGACGTATTCACCCTCAGTTCGAGGGCGATAAGTTCTTCATCCGCCGTGCCGGACGCCTGCTGTTCACTCCGCTCTTTGTCACGGTGCTCGTGATAGAGTTCAGCGACCTTATCTTTGCCTTCGATAGCATACCGGCGGTATTCTCCGTGTCGCTCGACCCCTATGTGGTGTTCTTTTCCAACATTTTTGCCATATTGGGTCTGAGAGCCATGTTCTTCCTCCTGGCAGCGATAGCCGACAGGTTCCGCTATCTTAAGCTCGGTGTCTGCGTTCTCCTGGTGTTCATCGGTGTGAAGATGCTCATCCATGAGTTTTTTGAGATTGATGCCATATCGTCGCTCGTGTTCATTGTCAGCGTGCTGGTGGTGAGCATCGGAGCCTCGCTGGTGGTGAAGAGGCAGACCGTGTAGCGTATTTGCAATCCATAGACTATAGGCATGCCCCCAAAGTGCTGTTCCGTATCAGGAATGTAGCCTTTGGGGGCTTTTCATTCCCATTTCCCTCGCTTAATCGGATTCTTGGATAATCTGCATCGTGGCATTGCCGACTGCATGGCCATCAACAGCGGCTTCGCCTATTATTCCCTGTCGAGCATCTTAATCACAGAATATCGCGGAGCTGAACTCGGCACTATAGCCCTGCTTGTCAATATCATTAGAGAGATGATCACTCTATTAGGCGTTGGCAAAGGCAAACGAAAAAGGCACGACCCCTCGCTTTCGAGAAGCCATGCCCGGAAATATATATTGAGATTTTGGAACTCAGAAGTTCACTCCGAAGTTCAGTGTCAGACATCCGTTGTGCGACGTGTCGAACTCATCGTGACAGATATTCGCCAAACCCACGTCATAGGTCAGGTCGGCATAAAACATGTCGTAGGCAACGCCGCAGCCCAAACGCAGTCCACCGTCGAATCGCTTGAAGCGGTCGCTCGAGAACGACGGGTCTGCTTCTCTCTCGCGATAGTTCTTTATCTTTCCGCCCACACCACATGCCAGGTATCCGCCGGCAAAAGGCTGAATGGAGAAGTGGTCGTCGATAGGGTAGGCATATTTCACAGTCAGCGGCACCTCCAGATAGTTCAGGTCGTAGGTCATCTTCTTGCCGTCGTCGAGCTTCTTCTTGCCGCCCTTCTCGGTATAGTATAGTCCCGTCTCGAAAAACACCGGAGCACGGTCAGACAACGCTATGCCCACCACGGCACCCACGTTGAGGCCCGTCTGTGCGTTGCCGCCATCAAGAGTCTTGTCGTCGGAGCTCACGGTAGAAAACGACGGTCCGATGCGCAGTCCGTAGTAGTTCTCGCCGCTCTGATATAGTCCCGTGCCCGGTCGGCGGGAGTAGTCCAGATGTCCAGTTCGCTGGTTGTAATATCTGCTGTTCTTATAAGCCTGAGCCTGAGCCGTGCAGCCAATAGTCATTATCGCCAGAGCTGCCAATATAAACTTCTTCATAATAGTTGTCCTTTCTTAATTCGTTCTACAATAATTTTTTCTTTCCGCTGGCAAAAGTATAGTTTTCCCTCCAACTCCACTGAGGGGATATCCCTAAAATAGAATGGGGAAAACCATATTGCAGCCGAAGGATGGTTCCTTGCATTATTGTTTTCCAATAATCTCAAATCGGTCATTACATCTTGTAATACGTAACACGTATACTTTTTTCCGGAGGAAAGTGTCATAGTATCATTTTCGAGACTTTTTCCATACCTAATCTCTTGAAAGCCAGAATAATACTTCAATGATACTTTTCTTTCTTCTTTACAGAAAAGTGTCACAGAAGTGTCACAGAAGTATCATGGAAGTCTCAAAAAATATAGTAATAACCCGTTGGCGGAATTAATTAAAGTTGGTCGACATGAGCAAAAGTTGCCCATATCGCTGATTCTCAGTAAAAACCAAGAATTGCTTAAAAACTGTCAGACCATCTGGTTTTTTGCCGTAATGTTCTGACAAACAGATAGTTGGCTGTCAGGCAATTGTCAGCCTATTGTCTGGATGGTTTGCTGAAGAAAAGAGAATTGTCAGATAAAAAGAATTATCAGATGAAAGGAATACAGACGACAGGAATTGTATGTGTTGGCTGAATCCTGAAAACAGGAATATGGGTGTTGCAACATTAACTTATTGGGCAGACGTCTGACAGCAAATCTGCCCAACTGGGGCAAGCACGTTGCCCATGATGGGCAAGCACGTTGCCCCAGTTGGGCAAGCAGCGTGCCCAATTCTGCCCCCAAATCGGTCATAAGTGCTTGCTTGGATTTCGTTTTTTGGAAGAGTGGATTTTGCTTTTTAATTCGCCATAACGGGCTATTGTTCATTATAGACAGGCAAAAGATGTCTTATTGGATATTCTTTATTTCTTCTTCAGACAAACCCGATGCCTGCATGATAGTTTCTATAGGCACTCCAAGAGCAAGAAGATTGGAGGCAATTCTTTCTTTTGCCTTTTTCTCACCTTCTGCACGTCCTTCTGCACGTCCTTCTGCACGCCCTTCTGCACGTCCTTCCGCACGTCCTTCTGCACGTCCTTCTGCACGTCCTTCTGCATATTTCTTCTTTTCCGCAGTCCGTATGGCATTCACGATGTCGCGGTATGCATTGACGCTGTCTTCATATAGTTTCAGCTCCTGTTTGTCGAACTTTGATATCTCTGCCTGTTCGAACAGACGTGTGAAAACACGCTCCTGCAGGGCTGCGGGGCGTTGCATCAGGTTGGAGAGATTCTTCAACACATACATCCACTTGTCGTACATACTTTCGAGTTCACTCTCTTTCTTGTCAAACTTAGGTATCTCAACATATATATATGTGAGCTTGTCGTAGAACACCTCGTGTGTGTCCACCTCCATCAGCTTCACCTCATGGTGCCAGCGCTTTGCGTTCTCAAGACCGTCGGCAAAGTTGAAGTTCAGCAAGCCAATCGTGTAGACAGGATTGAGATGGAAGTCCCAGTCTCCTCCACGCTGTGCCTGTTCTCTGATGGGGAACGTAGAATAATAGATGGTGCGGTCTTTGAAGAACTCCTGGTATACGTTCTGCATCTCCACGATGAATTTCTCTCCCTTGTCATTCTCGCAATAAACGTCGAAGATGGCTCGGCGGGCATCCACGCGGTCACCAAGTTGTTCGGAGTTGAGATAAGTTACGTCCTGCACGTTCTGTTCGCCATGGAACATGGCGTTCAGAAAGCTGATAAGCAACTCCTTGTTGAACTCAGAACCGAACAGGCGCTTAAAGCCGAAATCAGTATGTGGATTGATGTATTTCTCTGCCATAATGCTGCATTTATTATTCAATCAGCAAATTTACGGTATTTTTGATAATTATCCAACGGTCATGCCTGTATTTTTGCTTTTTGAAATGTTTTACTTCCTGCAATTCCTGACATACCAAGTGTGCGGTCTATTAAGCAGACTCCCTGTAAAATCTTCAACTTTGTGGTGGAATCAACAACCTACCGAGAGTTTCCGAAAGACGCTGCTGAGTTTTGATTTGCCAGAAATTTATTTATGATGTATGGTCGTAGATATTATATTGCTAATAGCCATCCGATAAAATGTTTGATGAGCGGCGAGTGATTCTCTTTTATGCTCCTGATTTTTGTTTCAATTATGAAGTTCTTTATGCGGAGCCTGTAATCGGAATTGTGTAGCAGAAGCCATAACTCTTCATCGATGTATGCATATTCTACATTCTTTCTTACCCAAGCGGTAGATGGAGAGGCAGTTCGTGTTTCGGAGTCGTTGTAAAAATTGAGATGCCAAAACTCATCTGTTTGCAAATAATATAATGGATAAGTGAGATTTGTTTTCTCACTTTGTTGGGCAATTATCGTATATTGCTCGAATATGTCGTTGTAAATTCTTTCCAAGTCTTCGAAAATAAATCTGTTATATCGGAAAGTCCCGTTTTCAATTCCTCTTATTATTGAAAGAATGAGGACAGGCTTAGCGATTTTCTTTATACCGCTTCGTTTGATACTGCCTTGCTTCATGCTTTTAATTTTATTTGTATAGAAGTCAAAAGCAGATTCATAATTGAAAAAACGAATGATTTTATTATTCATAGGTCGTCGTATTTAGTGCAGATTTTATATAATTCAACCGCAAATTTACACAATTATCATTAATCAATTCCTTCCGTCATACCTTATTTTATATACAGCAATAAAAAAAACGTAGATAAATTAACAGATTGAAGAATTTATTATTACTTTTGCAAAGCATTACATCCGCAGAAAGCCCGAAAGGGGAGAAGCGGGCGGGTGCTACTTATTGAAAAGAGCGTTTATCTGACGCTTATTCTTTGCGTGTCCTAACTTCGCAACTTAAGACTTATTCGCAAAAGGATGAGACAATGATAGATGTTCACGGTAGGTGTATTGTATCCTATCGTGATTTGTTGTATATATACTGTCATTGTATGTATACGATTGGTCGCGTATGGGAATAATATATCCATACGTGGGCTTTCTGCATTGTCCTTCTCTGCGAATAGGGCAATGCGAAGGCCTGGACACGTGGGATGGGCAAGGACTGAATCCCCACGTTTTTCTTTTTTTATAGGTATATCTGATTTTTTTCGTTCCGAGATTTGGGAGATTCTATCGGAGCATGAAAGGATAGAATGTATGCCGTCGCCATTTACACGAGTCGTATGGAACAAATTCGAGGCCGTCTTGCTTGTGGATGCTTATATGAGAGTTTCCAGGGATGAGATTGTGCGTAATGAAGCCGTGTCGCAACTGTCGAAACGTCTTCGGAACCGTATGATAATAAACGGCATAGATATAAACGACAGGTATCGCAATGAAAATGGGATAAATCTGCAAATGGCTACTGTGGAGTATATAATGACAAATGGCGAAAGGGGAATTTCAACTCCGAACAAACTGTTTGATGATATTGTGAACCTGTATTTCGGGCAGCATGAGGAATATTTACGACTGCTTGACGAGGCCTTGAAGTTATATCCTGAGCCAGTGAAAAAAATATCTTATAATGTCGTGAACTCGGTAGAAGTCGATTCTGTAATGGAGAATGACGTGGCAAATACAATACTCCTAAGCCGTATAAAAAGCGTTCTTTCTGCAAAGTTTCCGAAAGGTATGCGCCTGAACTCTGCAATAGACAACCGTAGGTTTAGAAACTACTATTCTGATATGACAGGTATGTCATGCGATTTGAGCGAAGATGAGTTGATTTCCGCGCTTAAACGTTGTGGTATAGAGTCTGGCGGCAAGGTGTATGTGGCGGAACAAATGTTGCCAACAGAGTTAAGAGATGCTGTGAGTGAATATGTTGACAGTAATTTTGCTTCTGGTAGAAATTATATATTTTATGAATGTATATTCCAGCATTTCAAGGAGCAGTTACTTGACACTCTCGTAGCCAATAGCAAGTTACTATGCACTTATTTGAAGTGCTGCTATGAAGACAGACTGTTCTTCGGTTCTGATTATTTGGCTTCGGATAGCAGTGTCAAGGTGGACGTTGACAAAATCGTTATCGACTATGTGCACGAACAATGGCAGCTGATGACGGAAGACGAGGTCGTAGAGGCGTTGCCTTATCTGCCGGAAAGCGCAGTGCGCAATGCCTTCAACCGCAATCAAAGTGTTTTGGTGGGAGCGGGTGGCGGCAGAAGATTCCATATAGACAAGTTTGAAATCTCACAGGGCAATTTGGATAACTTGTCACACACTATAGAAACTGTAATTCAAAAAAGCCAATTTATGGGTGCTGACGAGTTGTTGGATTATATCCATCAAAGTCTTCCTTCTGTAATTTCCGATAATTCAGAAATATCAGAACTTGGAATTAGAAAGGCTTTGGCCATAAAACTCGATGATAAATTCGCATTTAATAATGCAGTAATAAGCCATAAGGGAATGAAGTTGTCTGCACGCGAGGCTTTGTTGGCTTTTGCAAAAAGTCATAGAAATTATACATTGGCAGAAGTCGACGGCTTGGCACAGTCATTGGGTACGGTGCTTAACTATCATCTTGAAGCATTGCTTGAGTATAGTTGGCGTGTTGATGACAACAACTTTGTTGCTAAAGATTTGGTACATATTGATGTGGATGCTGCCGATAAGGCGGTCGGGAGTCTGCTTGACAATACAACATTGTGTTGTCCACTTAGAGGAGTAGCTAATATGGTGGCTTTCCCCGTTTGTGAATATCCTTGGACTCAACGATTGCTTGAAAGCTATCTGCTTACAACAAGCCACAAGTATCAGCTTTACAAAAGCGACTATCTTAACAAAAATAATATTTGCGGTGTTGTTTCATTAAGAGATAATAGTACAGACTTTAAGTCGTTGATGGTTAGGATACTCTCAAAAAGCCGTGTAAAACTTGATAAGGCAGAAATTCTTGACTTTATGGCTTCAGAGGGATATATCGTACAGCGCAGATATTCAGAAATAGACAGTGTGATTAAGGCTGCTAAGATATTAAAAAACAATTAAAATAAGAACCATGTATTCATATTCTTGGGATATAGAGACCGGAGGATTCTTGCTGAACAGCACACCAATGCAATTCAGCAAGGAACCGCGTCCTGTATATAGTAAGGAACTTGACATACTGGGGTTCGACAAATACTGGAAATATGATAAAGATGATTCTGCTCCGCTGATGTGGGCAGAAGCAAACAACTATATTTATAAGGGTAGAGTTGTAGCAACTGTAAAAGGTGGGTCTTTGGAAAGAAAACCGGAAATAATAAGTATTATCGAAATCCCAGAGCCAAGTGAAGGAAAGTTGCAGAAGGTAAACATAAAACTAATGGTAGAAAAGAACCATAAGATTCTTGAAACATTGGTTCAACAAACGGTAAAACGAGTATACAACTCTTTCATAAAATATAAGAAAAAGGGTGTTGATGTCTTTTATGTGGCTTTTAGTGGAGGTAAGGATAGTATTGTGACTCTTGACCTTGTGCAGAAAACATTGCCGCATAATGAATTCAAAGTATTGTTCGGTGATACAGGAATGGAATTTCCTGATACTTACGATACTGTGGATTTTGTAGAAAAATGGTGCAAGAAAGAGAACATCATGTTTGTTCGCGCTAAGTCAAAATATCAGCCTTGTGAGACTTGGGGAAAGTTTGGACCACCAGCAACTGTAAACAGGTGGTGTTGTAGTGTACATAAAACTGCCCCTCAGATACTTGCTTTAAGAAAAATTACGGGTAAGCATAATTTTACAGGTATGGCTTTCATTGGTGTTAGAGCGAGTGAAAGTGTAGCGCGTAGTGGATATGATTATATAAGTTTAGGAGAGAAACATAAAGGTCAGTGGAGTTGCAATCCAATATTGGAATGGAATTCAGCAGAATTATATGCTTATATCTATTCTGAAGGCTTATTCCTTAACAAAGCTTATACGAAAGGCAATAGACGTGCAGGGTGTCTAGTTTGTCCGAGAGCCGCAGAGAGAAGTGATTTTTTTGCTCACAAATGTTATCCAAAGCAGTTTGAACAACTCGTAGATGCTATTCGAGGTGGTTATGAAGGTCGTTTCTCTTCAGAGCAAGCATTGAATCAGTTTGTTATTAATGGAGGATGGAAAGCTCGTAAGAACGGACGTGATTTGAATATACTGTCAAATTATGTGGAGAATGAAACAACAAATAGACTGAAAATAACTATAAACAAGCCACGAACGGATTGGAAACAGTGGATAAAGACAATAGGGGTCTTACAAAATGGCACATCTCCTTATTGCATAGAAACACATGATGGAATCTATGAATTTGAAGTGGAAGAGAATGGGAATGTACTAAAAGTATCTATTGATTCGTCAATAGCTAAGGTGGCACCAAATTTCATCAAGCTTTTTAAAAATGTTTTCCACAAAACGGCATTATGTATACAATGTGGAGTTTGTGAGGCTGATTGTCACAATGGTGTTATACATATGGATAAAGGATCCTTGTTTATAGATGACACATGTAAACATTGCTCGATGTGCCATAAGGTTGAACGTGGTTGTCTCGTATATAAATCAATAGAAAGACCAAAAGGAATATCAAATATGAATAAGAAAAATAAAAGTTTAAACTGCTATTCACACCATGCTCCAAAAATGGAATGGTTCAATCAGTTCTTTAAGTATAAAGAAACATTTGCAGAGAATCATTCGTTAGGCTCGAATATGTTTGATTTCTTTAAGCGATTTTTAAAGGACTCTGAACTAATGAACAATAACGTTATTGGTAAAGCAGCAGTTGTCATTGATCGCATAGGCTTAGAAGATGAACGTAGTTGGGCTTTGATGATGTCTAATCTTGTATATGCGCCGCAGTTGAATTGGTATGTAAATCGTATTGAGTTCAATGAGATTACATCTAAAGAATACGTGCTTGCAAAACTTGTTGAAGATGGGGCAAAGGAATCTTGGGTTTCTGATATTTGGAGTTCTTTCTCTAGAATATCAGAATTGCCTTTCTCTCAAATTGGTTTTGGTAAAATGTTCAAAGAAGGTAGAAAAGCTGTTTCCATAACACGTACACCTTGGCTCACCCCTTCCTCTGAAGTAATTCTCTACAGTCTTTACAAGTTTGCCGAGGCGTGTGACGGCTATTACCAGTTTACAATGTCGCGTCTTTACGACAACAATGTAAACAGCGATGGTGTAAGTCCTGTTAGAATTTTTGGCATAGAGGAAGAGGAAATGAAGAAGATACTCAAAGGGTTGGCTATCAATCATCCTGATTTTATTAGCGTCACCTTCACCCTCGACCTTGACAACATTAATCTGAAGGAAGACAAGACGGCACAGGATGTGCTCGACCTGTTTTAGTAAATTATAAAAAACAATAATATGGAAACCTATCGCAAGTATTTCAATATAGACCCCGACTACTTTCCTGCTGTCAACGAGGACGTGATAAAGAAAGAACCCGACCTGTGGAAGAAGTATTACCCTCACGAGACATTTGTCAAACTTCTGAAGCAGATGGTGAATGTTCTGGAGCGTAAGCAGAAACTGAACATATGGGTGGAGGGAGCCTATGGTACAGGCAAGTCGCATGCTGTCCTTACACTTAAGCATTTGCTTGATGCCGACAATGCTGATGTTGAGGCTTATTTCAAAACGTTTGGTCTCGACCAAGACCTTTGTAACAAACTGCTTGCCGTCAAGTCGCAGGGGCGTGTTGTTACCGTACATCGCTATGGCTCCTCAGAGATACATAGCGACAACGACCTCTTTCTTGCAATGCAGGAAAGCATAGAGAATGCGCTTTACGATGCTGGCATAACAAATGCCGGACCAAACGCATTGAAGGATGGCATCATAAAATATCTATCGGATAGCGAGAACAAGCAGAGCTTTGGCGTGTATGTGGAGGGCAGCTATAAGGAGTTGTTCGCAGGTGACAGTGTTGACGACATTGTGAACCACCTTGGTGAGTACACAGGACAGGCATTATTGACTTTGATGAACAAGATATTCCGTGTAGCAAACGAGAAGAACATCAAGGCTTTCACGCTCGACAGTGAGATGATGGTGCGCTGGATTGCAGAGGTTATCCATGCAAACAATCTGAAAGCTCTTGTGTTTATATGGGACGAGTTTACGGAATATTTCAGCAACAATGCCCATCGCCTGACAGGATTACAGCGAATCTTGGATTTCAGTCAGACCGAGCCTTTCTGCTTCATTCCGGTTACCCATCGCAGCGAGGCTGGTATTGATGATGCCGACTCCGACAAGCCAAAGATTCTTGGAAGATTCATAAAGCCTACGTGCATTATAGAACTGCCCGAGAATATGGCATTCCAGTTGATGGGTGCAGCCATGCAAGTAGTAGACGATCCAGTTGTAAGCAAGGACTGGAACGAGATACTTTTCGACCTTGAAGAGCGCACCATAGAGTCGCGTAAGCGCATAAAGCAAAGTGCGGGTATCGACGACAAGGAACTGCGTGGTATTTTGCCTATACATCCTTATGCAGCTTGTCTGCTGAAGCATATCTCGGCATCGTTTGCAAGCAATCAGCGCAGTATGTTCGATTTCATAAAGAATGGTGGCAACGAAGATTTAAAAGGTTTCCAGTGGTACATAGACAATTTCGGACCATTGAGTGACAATCCGTTCTTGACGGTTGACTTGCTGTGGGGCTTCTTCTATGATAACGGCAAGAATGACCTCTCAATGAATATACGTCAGATACTCGACCGCTTCACGAACTTATCCAAACAGTTGGATGAAGAGGAATGCAAAGTGTTAAAGGCAATATTGCTGTTTCAGGCTATGTCGCTGAGTGCCGGCGATCAGGTGGAGATATTCTTACCAAACGAGAAGAATCTGAACCTTTCGTTTGAAGGCTCCGACTTGGAAGATGGACAAGCTGTGAAATGTGCCGAGAAACTTGTACGTGACAAGATTATATACAAGAAGACTTTGAAAGATGGATCTTTCCTTTACTCTGTGCTTACGGGAGAGATGGATGCCAACCAAATAGACAAGAAAAAGGCAGAGTTTGAAAGTCGCACAACAAGCAGTATAATAAAAGGAGGACAGCTTGATGATACTATTGAAATTCCGCAGGACTTGCGTTTACGCTTTAAGGTGGAGTATGCCGCTTGCACAGATTTTGATATTGTTGCAAAGAAGAATATCAACAATGCAGCCGACGATAATCGCCATTTCTATATTGTTGCATGCTTTTCAAAGACAGCTAGCGAGAGTATGGCAATGGTAAAGAAGATAAGGGAAATACGCGAGAAGAACCAAGACAATGAAGTTATTTTTGTAGACCTTGGCAAGACTCCACTTACGGAGGAAAAGTTTGAGGAATGGGTAACAAACATGGCAACTTCTTCCTACTATACCGGCAAGGACAACGCTCAGTCAGCGCAGTACAACCAGTATGGCAACAGTATACTCACAGAATGGCGCACAAGGATACGCCAAGGACAGTTTGTGCTGTATACTAAGGAGAATCCACAAGGAGAGACATTCAACAGTATTGATGCCTTGGGCGAGGAATTGCGCACATTCGACAGAAAGCGCTTCTCATTGTCGCTTGAATGCAACTATAAGTCGATAAACAACTGGTGGTTTGCCAACAGTTTGCAGGTTGGCGTAGAGTGCGGTGTGAACCGTGTGCTTAAGAGCACATACAATAACAACAATGCCAAGCTTAGCACTATGCTTGCCAATGCTTGGGATAATCCCAATTATTGGACAGAACATCCTGCCGACCCTATCTCGCGAATCAAGGTGGCACTTAAGGAATACGTTGATGGCATCATGGATAGGGAAGGCCGAATATCCATTCGTACCATATACGATTTTCTGAAAGATGCGCCGTATGGATTCTTGCCTTGCAATATGACGGCTTTCTTCATGGGTTTCCTCTTGAAGGAATATGTTGATGACAAGTATTCGTGGAGTGACGGACTCTCAAGCGATAACATGTCGTTGCAGAAGATGAAGGAAATGGTGGAGGAGGTTATAAAGAATGACAATACACCTAATAACCGCTATCGCGACAAGTTCATTGTGACGATGACTCCAGAGGAAAAGTCTTTCATCGAAGGCACGTCAATGGCCTTCGACATAGCAAAGACAAGCTGCTCGTCTGTTGAGGCTGCTCGCGATCGTATACGCGGAAAGATGAAGCAAAGTCTTTATTTTCCGATATGGACAGTGGCGGAGGTACTTTGCAATGTGGAGCTAAAGTCATCCGAGAGTGTAGTCAAAAACCTTATTGAAAATTATCAGGATTTGGCAAACAATACGACAGACAAGTCGGATACGGAAATAGCAAATGCGATAGGTCGTGCTTATATGGCTAATCCTTGCGCTGCAGAAGACTTGCACAATCTTCTGACGGAAGAGAATTGCAAGAAAGGAATGTTGAAATATCTTGACCGTTACAATGATGGCAAATTGCCAATGTTGGCAAAAGCCATAGGCGACAATGGACAGTACATTAATTGCTTGAAGAAGAAGTTTGATGCAGGTGAGGCTAACTGGGTCTGGAAGCGTGAGACGGTAAATCAACAGATTGATGCCGTAATCCTTGAGTATCAGATAACAGAGGCAACAGGCAAACTGCTTGGTTCATGCAAGAGCTATAAGGAATCTATTGGCGCATGGAAGGAGAAGATAGACAACATAAAACTTGCTTACGAAACCATCAAGAATGATGTGGACGACTTGTTGCCTTTGCTTGGACTCCTGAAAGAACTGAAAATGCACGGCTCGTTGCAGGATAACAAGAAAATTTTGTTTCTTGAACAGATAGAAAACTTTGGAGACTTGTTCAATTCGTTCTACATATCTCAGTTTGACGTGTTCTGCAAGTCATGCGATTTCTATCTTCAAAATCTCAACGATGCCGACAAAGAGAAAGTATTTGGCAAACTGCAAGGTGGATGTTTCTGTATGGACAATGCTACATATTGCAATATGGTAGGCGATACTGTGGCACAATATAGAAAGGAGCTAGGCTCAATACGTCTTAAATCTATATGGAAAGAAAAGACCGGTACCGAGTCGCCACGCAAATGGAGTGACATAAACAAAATGCCTATTTTGGCAATGTTACCAGATACAGAGTTGGCCGAGTGTCGTATAGTGTTTGGTATAATTAATAATCCAAATCCGTCAGACAAAGACATAGATAAGGCCCTTACGTATCTTGATAAGTTTACTCATTGGGATGAACTTTGTGATGAGAATGCCAAGGACAAGGCTTTCAGCGAAAGATTTCTTGTTGACATGTCGGTTCTTTTGCCTAATGCAAAGGAAGTGCGTGATTATATCGCAAGTCATACTACGGAAAGTGCTTATAGTTGGATGGGTAATCCGCAAGTGCATGGATTGATAGAAAAAATTGCAGAAGCAAGATATAATGCAATTGGTTGCGAGAAAGCAATACACAATATTGATATGATGCCTGCTGATGAAGTGAAGAAATACCTGAAGGAACTGATAAAGAACAATATGAAAGTTGGTATTCAGATTTTAAAGAATAACTAATTCGTCATAGCTTATGAAGTACGAAGAGGTAATAAGGAGAATAGACAAATATAAAGATTCTGACAAACACCAACCTATTATTGTAGATTTGCCTAATGTACAAGTCTACAATCAAATGGTTAAGCATTATGATGTAGGTAGTGGCATTAATGTGTTTAAGGATGTCTCTTCGTTTTGTAATGGCGAGGGGCTGCCGGTTATGGATAAATTGCAATACTGCCTGTCCACCATTGGCGGTGTCGTGTTCCTTACGGGGTTGTCGTTTTACCTTAAATTGCAGGGTGAAGTATCCTTACGCAGTTGTTTGAGACAGATGCTTGATCTTTCGTGTAGCGGGAAACTTGTTATTCTTACGTTGAATTGCTCGTGTGTTCTTAATCACATGGACTCACGTCTTTTGTCTTCAGGAAGAATATCTATTGTGGATGGTGAGAAGTTGCAACCAGCCACATTGTTTTTTGTGAAACCATGTTTGGCTGATTCTGCACAGGCATGTATAAAAGGAGTCAATAATCTTTCCAGATTGTTGAAACTTCTTGAGTGTGGCAATGGTGGCGTGATTAGTATTATAACCAGCAAGACAAAACGTGATTATCCTTATTCGATGTACGATATAGAAGAATATTCTTCTGAGTACCAAGTGCTGAGGGACCGTTATTCAGAGTTTAGTTTCATTGACAGGAGTCTTGGCACTGACGAGCAATGGACTTGGCTTCTGAAATGTATAGATGAATCTAATGAGGACTGGAGCCTATTTGTCTCAGCAAACTTTGGTGGAGTGCAGAATCTTGCAAATGCAATAAGTGGTTTTGCAGACTTTGACAGTATGAAGCGTTGGGCTTATTTTCTTGCTTTGCGTATAAATGGAGTCAAGGGCAATAACTACTTGTCACATGTAGTTTCTGTTTCGCAGACATACAGCGATTTTATATCAAATATATTTGATGCATTGTTATCTTTCCGTGTTGAGGACAAGGAATATAAGGGCTTGTATGATGAGCGGAAGCTTATTGTGTCAAAGTTTAGTGAGTATAATGATGAGTTAGAGTGTTACTGCAAGCAGGTGTATGAGAAGCAGGAGAAAGGCATATACTATTTGACTGACAATACACGGAAGGAAAAGGAATTGATGGTTGAGCTTATAGGCAAGTATCGTTATCCTTTGGACATCTTGACTAAGATTCTGCCAGATTTATATGCAGATTTGTCTGCATATCTTAAACCGTATAATTATAACAATGACTATCTGAATAGGTATTTCTCACAGTATAAGTTTTGCAAGCTAACGAACTTCATTACCGACGAAATGGCGGAAATGGTGCAGGAGCAGTCGGTGAAACGTCAGTATAATGTATGGTTGCAATCACGTTCATTGTACGTTGATAAGTTGGAGAAGAATAAGGATAAATCTGCGTTGTACTTCATTGATGCGATGGGGGCTGAGTACATGGGCTTTATGCAAAATAGATGTTATGAGGTAGGTTTGGACTTTCATGCAGATATTGCAAGGTGTAACCTGCCTTCAATAACATGTTTCAATAACGAGTTTGAAGCGGAGTTCAATGTGGCTGGATGTAAAACCTATAATAAGAAGGAACTTGACGAGCTGAAGCATGGCGGGGTGGAGACATACAATTATGAGAACACCAAATTGCCGATACATATCGTTAGGGAACTTGACATTTTGAACGAGCTTGTTGCACATCTGAAAACGTTGCAGAAAGGACAAACTGCATACATTATTTCTGACCATGGTGCTTCTCGTCTTGCTGTGATAAGCGAGAAGGAAAACAAATGGGAAGTGTCTGAAAAAGGTGTGCATTCAGGGCGTTGTTGTCCAAAAACGGATATAGATGAGAAACCTCAGTATGCGACAGAGGAAAATGATTTTTGGAGTCTTGCCAATTATGACAGATTTAAAGGTGGCCGCAAGGCTTCGGTTGAGGTGCATGGTGGAGCGACAATAGAAGAGGTTACTGTGCCGGTGATTACTATAAGTAAGGTCAACAAAAACATTACTTGCCGTCTCACTGACAATAAACCAATTATGGTAAGTTTCAAGAAAAAGGCAAGATTAAAACTGTTTGTTGATATAGATTCTGACAATCTTGCAGTATCCGTAAATGGCAAATTCTACGCTTTAGCAAAGACAGATATAAGTTATCAATATATTGCAGAAATGCCGGAAGTCAAAACTGTTGGAATTTACAAGTTCAACGTGTATGAGGGTGATTCTCTTATTGCCAATGACATGGAATTTGAGGTAAAGAAAGAGGGGGCGTCCGAACGTAAGTTCTTTTAATTGTAAGAAGAATATATGGAAGAGAAGCTAAGAGAATATTTCGATGATATGGTAGTGTTTAAGGATTTGAAGGAGAGTAATTTTTTCAAAGGCTTGAAACTACCGTCGTTTCTTCGTGACTGGTTGCTGAAGATGTTTGAGAATGAAGATGGACAGTTTGATGTTGAGGAGGTTGCCAATTTTGTTAAGACTTACATTCCGTCAAAAACAGAATGGATAGGTATAAAGAACCGTATAGTTGTAGAAAACGAGCGAGTGAAATTGCTTACGCGGATCTCTATAGACATCAACATAACCACGCATGAGGTGTCGTTTTCTTTGCCAGATTTTGGACTAGGCAATAAGGAGACGATCATAGACCCCAATGTGTGGGATGAATGTAAGGATGATTTGGTCAAGGCTAAGGAGACATGGGGGGTTATAGAGCTTGGCTATCGTTACCCTGAAGGAAAGATGAAAGGTAAGATAAAACTCATTAGCTTTCAGAATTTTTGCCCATACGAGATAGACCTTGATTATTATAAGGATGTAAGGAAAGAGTTTTCTGTACATGAATGGATTGACGTGTTGCTTGGTGCGATTGACTATAATGCAGGTGGTTATGAGAATGAACATCAGAAATTAGCAATGCTTACACGCTTGCTTCCGTTTGTAGAAAAACGACTTAACCTTATAGAGCTTGCTCCTAAGGGAACAGGTAAATCGTACCTTTATGGCGGAGTGAGTCGCTATGGTTATCTTTCGGCAGGAAAGATGACACGTGCAAAATTGTTTTATGATTTGGCTCGACGTGAGGAAGGCCTTGTCTTTTATCACGATTATATTGCTTTTGATGAGATACAGAAAGTGGAGTTCGACAATGTTAATGAGATGACCCAGACTCTTCAGGGGTATATGGAGCAAGGAACGGTTAAAATAGGCGATAAGGACGATGTCGCAGATGCAGGCTTTGTGATGCTTGGCAATATAGATGAGGATAAAATGGATGAATACCAGAATATGTTTGAGGATTTGCCTTTGCTTTTTAGAACAAGTGCGTTGATGGACCGTATACATGGTTTCATAAAGGGATGGGATATTCCACGAATGAATGAGGGACTGAAAATTTCAGGATGGGCTTTGAACTCTGAGTATTTTTCTACAATTATGCACTTGTTGCGTAACGATATTTCATACAGAGCCATTGTAGATAAGATTGTGGATTATCCGTCAAATGCAGACACTCGAGATACTGAGGCAATAAAGCGTATAGCGACTGCATACATGAAACTTTTATTCCCAAATGTACGTTCAGAAAATGATATCAAACCGTCAGAGTTTAATACTTACTGCCTGACTCCAGCAAAAAAAATGCGACAGATTATTGTCCGTCAAATGGGTATGATCGATTTGCAGTATAAAGGAAAGAATGTACCAACGTTTACAATTCGTGATTATGAGTAAGATATATAATTGTATTGCATGTGGAAAGAAGAACCTTGATAAAGACACTATTGGTATCAATAAAAAATTGCTTGGTGAGGATGGCAAAAATTTCTACTGCATGGATTGTCTAGCAGATTATCTTGGATGTGATGTGCAGGACATCCTTGACAAAATAGAGGAGTTCAAAGAAGAAGGATGCAAACTCTTTAGTTGATTGTGAGGTGATTATGAGAAAACTTGTTTATGCGGACAATGCCGCAACAACACGTTTAAGTGAAAAAGCTTATGAGAGCATGCTGCCATATCTCTTTAATGAGTATGGTAACGCCTCTCAGCTTTATTCTTTTGCACGTTTGCCCAAGAAGACTTTAAGGGAAGCGAGAGAGACTGTTGCGGAATGTATAGGGGCTTTGCCGGAAGAAATATTCTTTACTTCTTGTGGGACAGAGAGTGACAATTGGGTTATAAACGGAGCTGCAAGACGTAATCTGCCTATCGTTACATCGACTATTGAGCATCATGCGATATTGCGTCCTTGTGAATTGGCTGAGGAGGATGGTGCTTGTGTCGGTTATTTGCCGGTATCTTCGGATGGTGTCGTTTCTATAAGTGAAGCAGAACGAAGTATGGAAGTCCCGCAAGGTTTGCTGTCTGTGATGTTTGCCAACAATGAGATTGGCACGATACAGTCAATTTCGGAATTGGCGGAGGTTGCGCATAAAAGAGGATGGCTGTTTCATACAGATGCAGTACAGGCTGTTGGACACACGCCTATTGATGTTCATCAAATGGGGATAGATATGCTTTCGGCTTCAGCGCATAAATTTAATGGTCCAAAAGGAATAGGCTTCTTATATATACGGAAAGGGATAGAATGGCCTTCCTTGATAAATGGTGGTGCACAAGAATTTGGACGTAGGGCAGGTACTGAGAATGTAGCTTCCATTGTTGGAATGGCAAAAGCTTTGGAAGAGAATGTCAGCCATATGAATGAGAATTTAGAGCATCTGAACAGGTTGGAAAACCGATTGATTGAGGGGTTGAATGAGGAATGTGTAAAATATGTTCGTAATGGAACAGAAAAACATATTGTTGGCAATGTGAGTCTTTCTTTTCCTGGTTATGATGGTGAGGTTTTGTTGCATCGACTCGATTTAAAAGGAATATGTGTGTCTACAGGGTCGGCATGTGACAGTAAAAACACGCAAATATCGCATGTCCTTAGAGCTATTGGACTTGACGAGATTTTGGCAAATGGAACTATAAGAATCTCGCTAGGAAAATATAATACTGTGGCTGATATTGACTATATGATAGATTGTATAAAATCTATTGTGTTGTGAGTTAAGTACTTAAAATGTTATTGTCAAAAACTTAAATATAGTAAATGCAAATTTTAACAAGATAATGATAATAATTCAGCAGACCCTAATTAAAAGAAGATTAAAAGGATGATAAAGAGATTGAAGAGCTATAACAACAAATTTATTTATTGCCACTCGAAAATTATGTATAAAACAAGCCCCATACTTTTGCCTTAATAACAAAAGTATGGGGCTTGTCCTTATTTTAACCCAAATGACAGATTTGGGTTTAAGTGGTATTACTTGACCTCTATATTCCTCATCACCTTGGCCTCCTGTTCAGGAGTAGTCTTTGGAATGGTGATTGTGAGGATGCCGTTGGCAACGCCGGCACTGATCTTGTCGCGGTCTACATCATCCGGCAGAGTGTAGCTCTGCTCGTAGTTGCCATAGGCAAACTCGCGGCGCAGGTAGTGTATGTGGCGAGATTTGTGGTTGTCCCTGTTCTCCTCCTTGTGTTCCATCTTGTTCTCGATGGCAACATGAAGAAGTCCCTCGTTGGTGACGTTAATGCGCACCCATTCCTTTTCCAGTCCAGGAACTGCCATTTCCATAATATAATCTTCGGCAGTCTCCTTCACGTTGAGTGCCGGAGCCGTAGTGTTGCGTTGCGGCATCAGCTCGGTGTCGGAAAGTGAGTCGTCAAAGAATTTGTCTAACCAATTAGAATAGTTGTTTCTGCGAACCATCAACATAGTGAATACCTCCAAATTTTATTTTTCTCGTCCTCCCTTCACCATGCGGATCCGTCGGGACTTCTGATTGTTGTTTTATGTTTTTTTTGCCTCAAGCTTCAAGGCTTTCGGCTTTCATTAAGGCATATCGCAACATGTGTGCCAATGGCTTTGCAAGGGTTGGTGTCTGACAATCTGTACGTTTCCAGACCCGTAAATATGAAAAAATGTCAGAATGGTGTCATTGTAGAGCAAGGGTTTCTCTATTTTATACATATTTAATATGTCTTTTTGTTTCGTATTATTCTGTTTTTTATACTTTTGCATCTATAGAACCATATATTAAAATAAACAGGGACTATGGAGAAAGAAAAGATTGCAGGAAAACTTCCTTCTGAATGTACTACGATTATCGTGGGGGAGGAACAGAGTGTGGACGGTGCGAGATATCTGTGCCGCTCAAGTGATTTCGACGCTTTGATGGCTATCAACGTGGAGGTGCACAGGGATACTGACGACGGACAGGAGGAATTCGTGGCGAAGGACAGCAAGTTCCGTTGTCCGTTGCCGAAGAAAGCACTCGGCTATACCGGTCTGCCGGACTATACATATCCGGGAGAGTGGGGCAGCGCCGGATATAACACGGCAGGAGTGGGAATGAGCTCCACGGAGACTATCTTCAGCAGCGAGAAGGCTCTTGAGGCTGACCCGTATGTGGAGGACGGACTGGCGGAGAACTGTACCTACAACATCGTTTTGCCTTATGTGCATACAGCACGTGAGGGCGTGGAGAGACTGGGAGCGCTGATTGAGAAATACGGATCGGCGGAAGGTTTCGGCATCGGTTTTATCGATGCCAAGGAGACCTGGTATCTGGAGAATGCCGGCGGACACAGATGGCTGGCGTGCAGGATGCCGAAGGACAAGTATTTCGTGACCGGAAACCAGAGCCGCTACCGCAAGTATGACCCGGAAGACAAGGAGAATTTCCTGGCATCGGCAGATTTGATAGAGTTTGCAGAGAAGAACGGGCTGTATAATCCTGCCGACGGTGAATTTGATTTCCACGAGGCTTATTCGAGAGACGAGAAACTCGATACCACATACAACTATCCGCGCGTGTGGGGACTGCAACGGATGTTCTCGCCGGCTATAAAGAACGATGTGGCGAAAAACACTTTCCCTGTGTTTGCCGAGGCTGAAAGGAAAATATCCCTTGCAGACCTGCGCAAGGCTTTCCGCTTCCACTACGACAATACCGACCACGACCCTTATCTCCATTCCAACGGTAAGGAGCCATACCGCCCGGTAAGTATCTTCCGTACTACGCAGACGCATATCATGCAGGTGCGTCCGGAGCTGCCGACGGCTATTGGCGAAGTGACATACGTGGCGTTTGGTATGGCAGACCTCAGCGTGTTCATCCCCTTCTATCAGGGAGCTACGGAGGTGGACGAGAGGTATACATATCGTGCCAATAGCGAAAGCGACGACTATTCCGCCTATTGGACCTTCCGCAAGATTGCCGCCCTGGGTATGACAGACTACAACTATTTTGCCCCGATAATAAAGAAGGCATATCTTGAACTTGAGACTGAGTTTGACGAGACGCAGCGGAAGATAGAGAAGGAATATCTCGCCACATGCAAGGAAGCTCCCGACAATGCCGTTGAGGCTCTCACGGCTGCCGGCATCGCCATGCAGAAGCGCGCATATGACTTCAGCAAGCAGCTGCTCAACACTCTATTCACCCATCTTACGAAGAAGGTGCAGGAGGAATACCTGTTTCATGGAGCGTAAAGATTGAATTGATATTTGTGATAAACCCAAAACGGTCATTAGGACGTTTTACTTTATTTTTTTATGACTGCTTGCAGTCTTTTGCTTTTTATAAGGTGTCTTTTGTCCGTTTTTAATTCGCAATAGCTCGCTATTACTCATTAAAAGCCAAACAAAATCCACTCTTCTAAAAAATCAAAATCCAAGCAAGCCCTAATGGCCGATTTGGGATAAAAGGGAGTGCCCATGGGCACTCCCTTTGTCTTCCCGATTATACGTAAACTTTTTGGGTGGGAAAGTTTGCCCAAACAAAACAATAAACAATGACAAGGACAACCGGCATTTCATGGATAAAACATAGACTTGTTATTCGTGAAACATGGACTTGTTATTCATGAAACATAGACTTGCTATTCGTAAAACACAAATTTGAAATCTCTAAAATACAGACTTGTAATTCGTAAAATATCGACCTCGGATTCCCCCCACGCCGTGGGGAACAGAACCCCCTAATGTGGGGATGTCTTCCCCCTGGTGTGGGGGGAAATATGGGATGCCGAAAGGCATGATACTTCTATGATACATCAATGATACTTTTCTGTAAAATTTCCAGAAAAGTATCATCGGGTTAAGTCGTTAGTCTATAGTGTATTAGCGGCTTGGCGGTGGCCAAGAATGATACTATGATACTTTTTTTGAGGAAAATGTTTTATGCTTGTGCGTTGTCAGTTACAGATCCTCATAGCGAGGGATGTCGCTGAGGAAGGAGTAGGAACGGTTGGTATAGTCGATTTTGCAGCAGTAGTGGCTGATGCCGTTGCTCACCACCAGGTAGTCGGCGTGGAGTAGGGTGTTGTAGGCGAAGATCTGGTTGAAGGTCTTCTGAGAGATGGCTATCGACGGCGCTTTGTATTCTATTATCATACGCGGCTTCAGATCCCTGGAATACAACACACTGTCGCAGCGCAGCTTCTTGCCGCCGATGGTCAGCTCCACCTCGTTGGCAAGGAGGGCAGTGGGGTAGCCCTTGTGGTCTGCAAGGAAATGGATGAAATGCTGGCGCACCCATTCTTCGGGGGTCAGTGCTATGAATTTCCTGCGCAATACGTCGAGGATATACTGTCTGCCATCTTGCTGGCGCGTTTTTATTTCGTAAGGAGGTAGGTTTAATCGGTTCATTTTATTAATTTTGCAATCAGAATGCGTCTTGCTGATATCGTTGCCATGACACGACAGGACGGTTGGTCCATGACGGGAGACTTCATCCTTGTGAGACGATGACCCGCAAAGGCGGCGTCTCGTGTCTATGGCATTGCAAAAGTAATGATATTTCGTGAATCTCAATATATGAGATGTCGGAAAAGAGCAGTGATTGACCATGCTTCAAAATTCCGTGTTCACGGGAATGGTATTGGAGACGAACAGTTTGATGGCATTCTTGAGAGGGTAAGGATGTTTTGTTATTAACATTATTATACAAATAGAAAAATGTTGCAGCGAAACTGATAATGTATAAAATAGTTAAAAATATAGTATGGCTGAGAAAACAGCGACAATGACTTTTGAGAGCGTGATGTCGGATCTGAAGGCCGGCAACTACGCACCGTCGTATCTGCTGATGGGGGAGGAGGCTTACTACATCGACCAGATTGCAGACTTCATTGCGGAGCATGCGATAAAGCCCGAAGAGAGAGATTTCAACCAGCAGATAGTGTTCGGAGCCGATGTGACGGGAGCCCAGGTGGCAGACATGGCGAGGAGCTATCCCGTGATGGCAGAGCGGCAGGTGATAATAGTGAAGGAGGCGCAGAACATAAAAAACTGGGACCAGCTGGAGCGTTATCTGGAAAAACCGGCAAAGACGACTGTGCTCGTGGTGTGTTATAAAAACGGTACTATCGACGGACGGAAGAAGATCCTGACGAGATTCAAGAATGCGGGAGTGGTGTTTGAGAGCAAGAAAAAGCGAGACTACGAACTGCCGCCATTCATTGAGGCATATCTGAAAAAGCGCACAAAGGTGACGATAGAGAACAAGGCGGCGCAGATGCTTGCCGACCATATCGGGGCAGATCTCAGCAGACTGACGGGAGAGATTGACAAACTGCTGCTCTCGCTGGAAGAGGGAGACACGCGCATCACGCCGCAGATGGTGGAGAAGAGGATCGGCATCAGCAAAGACTTCAATGCCTTTGAACTGAGAAGCGCCATCGCAGCGAAGGATGTGGTGAAGGCGAACCTGATATTGAAATATTTTGACAGCAATCCGAAAACAGGCGGGGCGTTCGCTCTGATACCGGTAATATTCTCGTATTTCCAGAATCTCATGCTTGCCTACTACGCTCCCAACAGACAGAATGATGCCGAGGTGGCGAGATGGCTCGACCTGCGCGGACCATGGGCCGCCAAGGAGTATATGCTGGGAATGAGAAACTACAGTGGTGGAAAAGTGATGCAGATAATAGACAAAATCCGTGAGGCTGACACCAAGTGCAAGGGACTCGACAATCCGAATACTCCCACCGGCGAGCTGCTGCAGGAGTTGATTTTCTTTATCATGCATTGAGCAGGGAATAGAGAATTTTCTGCCAGAAATGGTTACACCTTATATATATATGTCCCCTCATCACCGTTTTTCGGGTGGTGAGGGGATGCTGTTTTATCCCAATCGGTCATTAGGTTATGATGTTTGCACCCCGAAATGATGCGTTTTTTTACATTTTCGGTGCATATTTTGTAAAAAGAAATGATTTTCGCGAACATAAATTTTATCCTTATTTCCGCTTGAAATCAGGGCTTTGCGTGATTTTTCCTATCATGAGAATAGCATGATTCTGACATTACTTTCCCCTCGTTCGGAATCCTTTTGTTTCTGAAAAAAACGACTCTGAAAATGACTTCAAATTTAGCGTTAACAATTGTTTTGATATATCTTTGTGAAATTCAAAGATTTAAATTTTAAAACATTGAAGTTTAATTTAGTAAATGTGATTTATATATTTGAAAACTTGAATACACTTTATTAAATCAAATTCAAATATCAATATCCGAATATTTAAATATTAAAATCCATACGAATTATTATGCAGAATAAAATAAGCCTTATAAATCACTGAAAACCAATGAGTTTTATACTTTTAAAGTAGCTGACAGGGTGAATTATACAAAATATCTTACAAAATTAATGTATATTCCCTATTTATACCCCTAAACATACATAAATAACCAAATCACAGCCAGTTAATTCCGAAAATCCCGTAAACAAAGGCTTTCCGGACGTTTAGCTTCCTAAAATTCACATTTACAAATTCAAAACCTAAAAACCTGAGTTTAAAGATTTGATTTTACGAATTTACATTTAGAAATCCAATATTTAGAAAATAAAATATATTCTACATTTGTTGTGTATTCCATTTTTTTGATTTACCTTTGTAAAGTCAAACAAAATCAGGGCTACAACCCCTATTTTTACTATAAGAGAAGAAAATGAAGGACAGAATTAGACAGCTGATGGAAGCGCAGCACATGACTCAACAGACGTTTGCAAACTTCCTCGGAATATCTCCTGCCACACTGAGTGGAATTTTTCAGGGACGTACAAAACCGACTCTGAACACCGTGGACTCTATAAAGTCGAAATTTCCGAACATCAGTCTCGACTGGCTCATGTTTGGAAAAGGAATGATGTTCGTTGACGAAGCGTCGGCGGATGACTCCTCCTCTACCCCACAGGAGAGTGGTATGGCCGGTGAGCAGATGCTCGACTTCGGAGATGCTGAAGGAAATGCGGGGGCAACATCGCAGCAGAGCGCCCCGATGGGCAACGCTTTCGCTACTAACGTTAGGCAGCAGCCAAAGTCGCCCGTACACACGGACATCGTATATAAGGAGAAGGAGCGCCGGAGGATAACTGAAATAAGAGTGTTTTACGATGACCAGACGTGGGAAAGTTTCGTGCCGAAGAAGTGATTATCTCGCTCTTCTGAATAATCAGACCCCAATCACGTAATGATTATCGGTTGGGGATAATGGGCTTTTTGGCGGCTTTGCGGATAATAATGTGAGCTTATGGGTAGATATTAGGGATTTTTTGCCTAATTTTGCCGAAACTTATAAATGGAACTGATGAAAAAATACGTTTTAGACCTGATTGTTTCTTCGGTGGACCATATCAACGACAAATACGTCTTGATAAAGTTGACCCATGCGGAGAAACTGCCCGAAATGGCACCAGGACAGTTCGTGGAGATACGCATCGACGGATCTGCAACGACATTCCTGAGACGCCCGATATCTATAAACTTCGTTGATTATCAAGCAAATGAGCTGTGGCTGCTGGTGGCTGCCATCGGCGACGGCACACGTGCCTTGGCACAGCTGAAGGCTGGCGACAAGCTGAACTGCATGTTGCCTCTGGGAAACACGTTCACCATCCCTGAGAACAAGGATGCCAAGGTGTTGCTCGTCGGCGGCGGCGTTGGCGTTGCACCGCTTCTCTATTTCGGTAAAGTGCTGAAAGACAATGGTATGACACCGGTGTTCCTGCTTGGAGCACGGTCGGCAAAAGATCTGCTGCTCCTTGATGAATACAGGAAATACGGTGAGGTGTGCATCACTACCGAAGACGGATCGGAGGGAGAGAAGGGCTTCGTGACAAACCATTCCGTGCTGCAGCGAGTGAGGTTTGACCAGATTTCCACCTGCGGACCGAAACCGATGATGGTGGCAGTGGCGAAATATGCACATTCTGAGGGTATATGCTGTGAGGCGTCGCTCGAAAACAAGATGGCATGTGGCGTGGGAGCCTGTCTGTGTTGCGTGGAAGGCACGAAGAGCGGCAACCTGTGTGTTTGTAAGGATGGTCCAGTGTTTAACGTAAATGATTTGTCATGGCAGATTTAAGGGTAAAAATAGGAAATCTGGAGCTGAAGAATCCAGTGATGACAGCTTCAGGCACATTCGGATACGGTCCGGAATATGCTGATTTCGTGGAACTTAGTGAGATAGGCGGCATTATCGTGAAGGGCACCACCCTGCATCCGAGACAAGGCAACGACTATCCGCGAATGGCAGAGACGGCATCGGGAATGCTCAACTGTGTGGGATTGCAGAACAAGGGCGTTGACTATTTCTGTGAGCACATATATCCGGAGATAAAGGATATCGACACCAATATGATAGTGAACGTAAGCGGTTCTTCGCCAGAGGATTATGCAGAATGTGCGGCAAGGATAGACGCTCTCGACAAGATTCCGGCAATAGAACTGAACATCTCCTGCCCTAACGTGAAAGACGGCGGAATGGCGTTTGGAGTGACCTGCGAGGGAGCTGCCAGTGTGGTGAGAGCCGTGCGCAAGAGTTATCATAAGACGCTGATAGTCAAGCTGTCGCCGAACGTCACCGACATTACGGAGATTGCACGTGCCGTTGAGGCAGAGGGTGCCGACAGCGTGTCGCTCATCAATACCCTGATGGGAATGGCGATAGACATAGAGAAGCGCAAGCCGATGCTGAGCATCAATACCGGTGGACTGAGCGGACCGGCGGTGAAGCCTGTTGCTCTGCGCATGGTGTGGCAGGTGGCAAAGGCTGTCGGAATTCCCGTTGTGGGACTCGGCGGCATCTGCAATGCCAACGATGCCATTGAGTTTATGCTTGCCGGAGCTTCCGCAATAGAAATCGGTACGGCGAACTTCCTGGATCCCCAGGTGACGGTGAAGGTGAAGAACGGCATCAATGAATGGCTTGACAAGCATGGATGCAAATCGGTGACTGAAATCATCGGTCAGTTGGAGGCCTGATGATGGCACCGGATGCATCATTCGGTTTGACAAAAAATCTTAGTTGATATTTTCAGCCCATCCTTTTCGAGAGATCTGGATGGGTTTATTATATCTTTTTTTCTTATTTGTTGTTTGCATATTTAAACACTTATTGTATTATGAAAACAAATCGAATTTGTTTGTAAGTGTTAATTAGTTATCTTTTATTGTTAACTAATGTTGCAAAATTGGTAAGGGTTTTTGTACAGAAAAATTGGGAAAAATAGGGACTTTAAGAATTTCGATGGATAATTTGAAATAAATGTAGGTGTTTCTTGTTGAAATAAATTGAAGTGTTTCTTGTCGCTTTTGTAGAAAAATATTACTTTTGTTGGAACTTACCCCCAAAACGGCATTATACCGATTCGGGATGAATTTAGCGCAAACCCATAAAATATTAATTCTATGAAGGATAAAATGCTTTTTTCTTTTGCCTTTCTGCTTGTATTGGCAATGTTCGTATCGTGTTCAAAAGATTTGGCTGATGGCGATGACGCCTTGGGTGGTGTGACACTCAGGATAAAGACCCGTGGACAGAGCGGGGCTGCGTCGGAAATGACCGTGGCGACTCCGATAAACCTGTATGTATTTGATACGGCAGGACAATGTGTGGCGTATAAGTCGGTGGCTTCGGAAAAGGATGTGGCAAACTTCAAGCTTGCCGCCGGAGCGTATCGGGTGTATTCCGTGGCGGGAGCTGATGCGGCAAACTATTCGTTGCCGACAAAGGAGGAGGCTACTCCGCAGTCTGTGGTGGCGCTGAAAGAAGGAATGGCACATGGCGACATAATGGTGGCAAATAGTGTGGTGGTGCTGACGGACGGCGAGGAAACGGACGTCACGCTGACGATGAGCCGCAAAGTATTTATGCTCCGCAACGTGACGATAAGCGATGTGCCGGAGAATGTGGCTGCGATAACGGCAGATGTCAGTCCTCTGTATGAGGGAATCAACGTGGCTGGAGAGTATTGCGGAGAGAATGGCGCCTATAGCGTGGTGCTGGAGAAGGGGACTGATGGCAAATGGACGAAGCAGTGTGACGCATTCCTGATGGAGAGCGTGGGGAATCCTGTAGTGACTTTCAATTTCACGACGACCGACGGCAAGGTGAAGACATTCAGATATGTCAGCGACAAACCGCTGGCGGCAAACTACAAGGTGGATATGACCGTGAATTATCAGAGAGTGGCAGAACCTTTGCTGAAGTGCTTGATCAATGGTGTGTCGTGGGCCGGAGAGCAGACCTGGACAATCGACGTGAAAGAGAATGAGATGGGCGACAATACGGGCGGCGATGTGAAAGTGGACGAGACGGCTCCAGAGCAGGGTACGGTATATAAAGGTTGCTATGTGCTGAAGTCGGAGCAATCTGCGGTGTCTGGCAATATCACCATTGTGACCCTTTTGGCGCCGAAATCGAAATGTTCACTCGTATTTGATGCAGATGATCAGGCCGATGTCAAGAAGGCCGTTGATGCCGGCATTGCAGAGCTTGCCGTAGAAGGAGTGAATGGATGGAGACTGCCGACAAAAGGGGAGATGGAATATATAATGGACAATAAAGCGGAAATAAACAGTAAGCTCAAAACATTGGGTTTGGAGATAATATATAAAGATATGAATGGAATTTATTATTTCCTGAATACTGACAATAAGATAATGTGTATGAATGAGGTAAAGAGCTCGTTTCCTCCCAGTTCTGGTAAAGCAGGACGTAATCTCCGTCCCGTTGCCACCGTCACTTTCTTGAAAAAATGACAGATTAATCTGAGTTCTTTTCTCGCTTTGGGTTGAAGAAGCATACGTTATTTTTCGGCTGAAAGTGAGAAAAGAACGAAAAAATATGCAAAAGGAGTGGGGGAAAATCTGATAATCAAAGGAAAAATCAATTTTCTTGCAACTTTTCTCTATGAAATTTTGCAGTTTACAATAAAAGTACTACCTTTGCACTCCGAAAACGGTCGGTTCCGTAGCTCAGTTGGATTAGAGCAACGCCCTTCTAAGGCGTGGGTCTTGGGTTCGAATCCCAACGGAATCACTTGGGGAGGTTTAGAAGCCTCCCTTTTTTGTATCTGATAATCAAGTAGTTACGTTGTAAAGCGTTTAATATTAAAGGATTAGAGATAAATATAGGATTTGGACATAAAAAGGTGTATGTATACGTATTAGATATGTACGAATTGTTTGACGATTCGTCATGCACCTACCGCTGAATAGTTACGTTAGGAAAGTTTAATATTGAAAGCGCCAAAACGTCATTGCTTTTTTGTACCTTTGCAAGGTATTGTCCTTTAAAGTACCTTGGTGTATTTTTGTCCACTACACGAAACGAAAAAAGACTGGAGAAAAACTTGTCAGCAACAGAAAAAGAGAAATATCAAAAATGAACACTGATAATAAACAATTTCCGATAAAACGTGAAGACTACTAGTCGATGCTGCAACACGCCGTTGCAGTGATTGAACATGCACGACTGGAAATAGCTAAGCATATTAACGGCAATATTGCTTCCGCATATTGGGAGATTGGCAAGATGCTTCATGAGCGAAAGGTAGAGAGCGGACATGGGGATGGCGTGGTACGCCAGTTGTCCGTAGACTTGAAAGAACGCTATCCGAAGATGGGACTTTCACCTCGAAATCTATGGTATATGAAGCGTTTTTATTTGCGCTATTGTGGAAGCGATATAAAAGTGCAACGCTCCGTTGCACTTTTGCCGTGGTCGCATAATGTATATCTACTTGGAAAGAATTTGGATGATTCTGCTACATTATATTATGCACAAGAAACTATCGAAAAAGGCTGGAATCGCGACTTACTACTCAATGCGATTAAGCTAAATATGTACGAGTCGCAGTTGGCGACAAAGGTTGACAACAATCTCAGTCGCACGCTTCCAATGGAGCAAGCTCGATATGCCAATGAGGTGTTCAGTAGCAGTTATAACCTTGGCTTCCTTGGAGTGACAAACCCCATACTGGAGCTTGAACTCGAAGACCGTCTTGTGAAAGCTATTACACGCTTCCTTATGGAGCTTGGCAACGGCTTTACTTTTATAGGCAACCAACACGTGCTGGAGTACAACGGCAAAGAGAGCAAGGTGGATATGCTTTTCTTCCACCGTGGCTTGCGCTGCCTTGTGGCTGTCGATTTGAAGATAGGTGCTTTCAAACCTGAGTATGCAGGAAAGATGAACTATTACCTTTCGTTGCTCGACCGTCTTGAAAGGGGCGAAGGTGAAAACCGCTCAATCGGCATCATCCTCTGTGCAGAGAAAGATCGTGTGGAAGTGGAGCTTGCTCTCGAAGACATGGGCAAACCGATAGGCGTGGCTGACTATCAACTGATAGTGCCAAAGAAAGAATTAGAGGAAGTCCTTACCAATGAGATTAAAAAGTTCGGTGAGGAGAAAGGTAGAAAATAGAATTGTTACGGAATATTTAGGGTTTAAGAAATACTTTTTTCTTAAAATGGGCGTTTATCTTGAAGGAAAATGCTACCTTTGCATTGCAAAAGCTTCATGTTCATCAAACAACAGGAATGTTGGCTCTTGAATCAGAGTTCACTATTTGTGATAGCTATAAAAGAACTCTTTGGTCGGCAGCGTGAAGCAGTAAGGCATTTATCTTGAATTTCAACAAACTATTGATACAAAGGAAAAATGAAAAAACACGGCGTTATGTTATTCACATTCGTCATTCTATTTTTGACCTTAGGCTGTGATTTGGCTTATGGCCAGGGAGAAGAGGGGAATGAGAAAGAAGAGGTTACGGTGACATTGGACTTTTCAAAAAAAGGAGCATTTGGATTGAAAAATAATACTAGCCAAAGTGTACTAACCGATATTACTTTTAAAGTTCAAGATTTATCCGTCTCATTAACGGGGTATACATGTCATTATATAGGAACAAACAAATATCTGAGGTTAGATTATGACGCTAATTATCCGGGGCAACTGCAAATTTCTGTGCCCAAACCTATTGTAATAGATTCAATTACGATGAGAACCACAAAAAAAGGTATTTTCATTAAATATAATAATAAATTTTTATCTGCAACAGAAAAAAAACCAATCGTAGAGTCTATAAATAGTAATAATATAACATTAACAGAATCGAAAAAGACAGGAGAATCACTTAGCTCTTATATCACCTCCATCACCCTCACCTACACCCGCCCCAAGCTTGACGCTACGCTTGACGAGAAAGGCGAGAATGTAGAAACTACAATTAGTGAAATCGTCGGCGAGAACAAGACGTTGGCTCTGAATCGCACATTCAACCCCTCTCAGTTGTATACCATGTGTCTGCCCTTCGACCTGAGCAAGGAGATGATAACTGGGATTTTCGGCAACGAAACGCAGGTATATTCGTATGACGGATATCAGAACGGAGAACTGTCGTTCTCTACTGTGAAAGAGAATGTGGTGAAGGCAGGCATGCCGTTTCTGATGCGGTCCGAATATTATGTGGAGCAGCCAACGTTTGCGGACGTCACAGTTAGGAGCACCACCGCACAGACTGTAGGTGGCGGCGAATGGGATCTCTGCGGTACTTTTGGATCACTCGAGTTGGCGGCAGACGGCACGCAACTGTTTCTGATAGCAGATGGTACGCTGGCTAAGCCGAAGGTTGGTTCGCAGAAGATGAGAGGCTTCAGATGTTATCTGAAAAAGGCTACCGGAACGGCGAATGCGAGTGCCCAGCTGCCCTCTGTGACCATCGACGGGGAGACGAACGCCATAAAGACCGCTGAATATGCGGCACCAACAAGTGGTACAACCGCCTACTCGCTGTCGGGAATGAAGCTGAATGCTGGTTGCAAGACTGCAAACGGCGGGATAATGATTATAGACGGAAAGAAATTCATCACAACGAACAGATAAAATAACGCAGAAGGAGAAAGAAATATGAGTCGCAGAATTTACGTAAAACCAGATATGAAGGTAATACCATTGGAGGGAGAAGGCTTGACACCGCTCTCGGCGAACGGTATAAAAATAAAGGTGCCCGATGTGATACCGGAACCGGGGGTGGATGCCGATAAGGCCTGTGCAAAAGACTTCGGCAGCAACATCTGGGAGACGGAATAAGAAGTCTGCCCCCGATCAGAACATTTTTGGCGTCAACCCTCCATGTCGCAAGAGACTTGCGCCAATTCAGTCAGTATATGGCTTAATCCCCAAACGCCTATCAGGCAGTTTGGGGATTAAGTCGTTTATATAGGTGATTAACTGATATTCCCAAAATATCTTGTGATGGGCAAAAGAAATAAATGAGGAAGACTATGCATCCCTTTATAGTAATATCATCCCAACACAAGCGAGAAGCGAAGCCCTAAGGCATCGGCAATACGCAAGAACGTAGAGAGTTGCATATCAGTCTGACCCTTTTCGAGTGAAGATATGTACTCGCGTTTCTTACCGATTTTTTCAGCCAACACTTTTTGTGTTATATTTTGGCGCTTGCGTTCATCCTTAAGAAGTTCAGCATAGTACCAAGCTTTAGCCTTAGCTTCAAACTCCTTACGCTCGGGACTATTTTCGTCACCATATCTTTCTTGCAGATGGTCGTCAAATGTTTTGAGACCAGCAAGTTTGTTTTTGTCAAGTTTCAACATATTCAATCCTCCAAATAACGTTTAACAATGTTTTGGGCTTTTTTTATTTCAGCCTTGTACTGTTTTGTATCTTTCTTCAAGAACGAGTTCAGAAGAAGTACATTTTTGCTTTGTATGAAATTGTCGTGGTCAACAGCGAGCAGGATAGTTCTGTATTCGTTGGAACTGATGGAAATTCGGAGTTCGTAGAAGTCCGTATTCTCTAAGCTCTTTACTATTTTTGAACTGACGACATATTGTGATTTTACAATCTGTAAAGCATAGTCATATTTCTTCTTTAATTGTTCGTTCATACTTGCGTAGGATTCTTCGAACTCGTCCGAGTAGATAATGTGCCTTATCAATTTCTCTTCCATGCTGCAAAGTTAATCAATTTGTTACATACTACCAAATAAAAGTAATGCATTTATTACATATACATCTCAATTCCATTCACCTCAAATATACACACGTCTCGGAGCTGCCGGATTTCGTTAGAGTCCAGCAGCTACATTCGTCTTATGTATTTTTAAATAAGGTAGGCTGAATAGTTACAGCATCAAAATTTTCATAATCTCCCATAAGCCTAAAGTTTGTATTGTGAAAGTCAATATTAATCTGTCGAAGACAAATCAAGCAAGAAATCATAGATGCTGATAATCTGAATTCCATCATCATCGCTCCACGATTTTGTATGCTCACCAACGATAAGGAGTTTACGGAAAGAATCACTCACTAAGCGCAAGGAACGTTTCTCCTGCTCCATTTTGTCGGCATCAGGCATTCTCCAAGCCGATTGTATGTAAATGCGTTGGCTACCTTTATTGCAGACGAAATCAACTTCAAGTGTGACACGGATATTTTGTCCCTTATCGTTTCTTACCCTTTGAGCAACGTTGCCAACATCAACGAGCCAACCACGCATACGCATTTCATTATAGATGACATTCTCCATGATGTGGGTTGGCTCTGTTTGTCGGAAAGAAATGATAGAGTTGCGCAAACCGATATCTTGATAATAGTATTTTGATAGCGAGCCGATGTACTTGCGTCCTTTAATGTCATATCGCTCAGACTTCTCAATAAGGAAAGCATCTTGCATATATCCAAGATATACGGAAACCGTCTTGTCCGTGATATTCTGAACGTTGCTTACAGACTTGAAAGTGTTGGCAATATTAAGAGCATTGACAGGTGCGCCTATGCTTGAAGCCACAGTCTTTGAAAGCTCTTCAAATTCAGGTTTTAAGGTAATGTCATTACGCTCATATATGTCACGGAGATACACGGTACGATATAGCCTACGCAAGAAATCGGATTTCTTGTCATCGCCAATTTGAGTTAAGAGTTGTGGAAGTCCACCAAACATAATGTATTCAGACCACGCATCTTCCTTTGAACCAGGAAAAACAGACATAAATTCCTTGAATGACAAAGGCCAAACATGGATTTCATCACCACGCCCACGGAACTCTGTCACCACATCAGATGAAAGGAAGCGTGAATTAGAGCCTGTAACATAAACATCAGTGCCTTCAGTTACCGAGAGAGTGGAAAGAACCTCAACAAAATCATTCACTTCCTGTACCTCGTCAATAATGATGTAGTATGTATCATCGTCTTTCATTTCCTTTTCTACCCAATCAAGTAAATAGTCAGGGTCTTTGAATGGCTTGTTCTTTCGACTCTCCATATCAATAATTATGATATGGTCTTCCTTAATACCATCATCCAACAGGTGCTGTCGGAAAAGCTTCTTTAGCAAGAAAGACTTTCCCGAACGTCTTAATCCTGTTATAATTTTAATCAATCCGTTGCCTTTAGAACGAATCAATTGGTCGATATAAGTGCTTCTGTTAACTATCATCCATTCCGAAAAAGTGGTACATGTTCCACTTTTTCGGAACAAAGGTAATACTATTCTTTTAAAAGTAAGACTGTTTCTTTAGGAATTTGACAATTTTAGCCAAATTCGCTACTCTACATATACACCTCAATCCCATTCACCTCAAATATACACACATCGCGGAGCTGCCAGATTTCGTTGGAGTCCAGCAGTTTCATTTCCAAATGGTATTGATTGCCTATGTAAGCGAAGTCACGTCCGAAAGTCATAATAATTTTTTTGATGTTACGGACAATGGCTTTCTCTATAACCCTTTCAACAACATCTTCAGGCTTATCAACTTCCATTTCATCGATACGAGCAGATACTCGTCCTTGAATATGCCAACAGCCTTACGAGCATCGTTAACCGGCATGGTCTGTAGGAAATTGTTTGCAGCAGCGCCCTGTTTCTGGTAAAACAGAAGAACCCCATGCTTCTTGGCGTGAATGTGCGGACACATATCCACCGATGCCAAAATAGAGCGACAACTGTTCACCAATTACCAATTTTGCAGCCCGGTATTGACTGCATAATATAGCATCCTTTAAAAAATGCTTCCATACTGTGAAAGTACGGAAGCATTTGTATGGATGAAAAGACAAAAGCCTTTATACGGATTATTTATTCTACGGTGAATGTTGTTACTTTCATTGCGTTTTTTGTGTTTTCATGATTAGGATCGCCAATGACTATACCATACTCACCTGCAGTAAGGTCTTCCAAAACTATATAACCTGAGTTCGGGATAAGCGACAGTCGTTTTTCTTGCTATGCCAGATTTCCGATAGGTGCATATTACATTTGCCCTCCAAACAATATGGATGGCAAAATGCAAGGATTGTAAAGTCCAAATGAAGTTTACTTTATAACAGCAAGCTGTCCGTCAACATTCTCTATGCAATAGTCAATGTTGATGGATGGCTTCTTTTCAAAGAAGCTATACGCAGCCAAAACAGAAAGGACATTCATTACGAAATTGAACACGCTACGATGTCTTGAATGTACAAGTTGTGCAACATTCTTAAGTTCGTCATTGATGGTTTCTATGACAGATCTTTTACGCAACAGAATCTTGTCATACAATGGCATAAGCTTGTTTTTCATATTGCATTTCAAGCCAGTGACAATTTCTATACCGTCGTTAAACAATCTCTCAAACAAGCCATGCGAAATATATCCTTTGTCTGCGAATAATTTTCCGAACACATTATCACTCAATCTGTTAAAAACATCTGTATTTCTATCGTCAACATTCGCTTTCGTAAGCATAAAGTTAAGCAGTTCACCTCTCTCATTGCATATCAGGTGTAACTTGAAACCGAAATACCATCCCATGGTGCTTTTGCCTCTTTCTGCATAACCACGGAACACCTTATTCCTTGTTATACGCTTGTTGTGGCATACAGGAATGCATGTACTGTCAATGAAACTTATACCCGTGCATCTACCAAAGCAAAACAGTTGGAGGAACAGCATCATCTCAACCGCGACTCTGGACTCGAGTTCAACAAAGCGGTTATATGAGAGCTGCTTTGGGAACAAGTCGTGCAGGTGCACCTTGACATAAAAGAGGTAATAATGCTTGAAGTTGCGGAAAGTATTGAAATGAAAGCAGATGAGTATTGTCATGATTTCCGACCGGCTCATAGTACATTTCCGATTGCGGTGCTTACGCCCGTCAGGCTCACAAATGGACATGCGGGCAATCTCTTTATCATATTCTTGGCAAAAATCATCGATAATACAGAAAATTTCAGTAATTTTGTCCTTGGTAATCTCCATAACTATAGTATCCTTTTACTTTATAACTAATTGATTTACAACCATAAAGGTACTAAAAATTATTGAGATTACCAACTTTTATAAAGACTTTCTTATCCCGAACTCAGGTATATAGTAAGAACTCTCACCATATTTCTTGGCTTTATATTCAACACTTGAAAGGTTGTTACTCTCAGTCTTTGACAAAGTACCAGTCTCTGCCAACTGGTATCTACGCTCTTTACCTTTAACTTCAAACTTAAAAACAGAAATAAAAGAGTTAGGATCTGTCTTGTTATCTGCTGCTTTTATTATAAGACGAGTTGTTGAACCACCAACAGCTTTACTGGTTGACTTAATACCCTTAAGTGTCAATCTTGATTTTACCTTACCAATACCTGTAAGATAAAGGCTTGCTCCTGCCTTTGTTTTAATAGTACCATTCTCACGAGACAATTTAACTCCTTGGCTATCAGAAGTCAGAAGAAGTGTCTCTTCTGCAAACTCTGGCTCTGTTACTGTAACATTTTGTGCAATTACTCCTGTAGCAGTAAAGAAAGCCGCAATAATAATTAAAAATAGTTTCTTCATACCTATTGTTTTTTAGTTTTTGGCAAAGATATAATAAAATTCCCACAGTACCCCCCCGAATGTTAAATATGATTAATTCCCTTAGAAGAAGTATCCTCCTGCTTGTTTTTTGTTTTTATATCCATGGTTTTTCAAATAGTCTGGCGGTGTCAGATTGTTTCCAGTTTTGGAAAATGTCTTTGGTTGTGTGGTTGTGGAAAGGAGAATATCTATTATTCCTCAAAAGCGTACTGGACATCTAATAGCCACGCTCGCCGTCGAGATTGCAGGAAGCAAAGGTTGGGCTTCAGCCCAAGGAAGGGAAGCTGAAGGTGGAACCCATAGAGGAAAGGCGTTAGAAACATGGCGCGAGACGAGGGTGGAGAGAAGGGGTGGAAAAAACTCAGGGGAGATTGTCTGTGGATAGACATTCTCCCCTGAGTCCCCAAAAGACCTTTATCTTATGTAAGACAAAGACCTGTTTAATTATCTATTTTTTTACGTAAGACTGATAGAATTTATTAGGACCACCTATTTTAAATTGGCGTATCTTTTTTTGATTAAAGTCATAAGAATCTTTATCTTTTTTGTCACAATCATCTTTTTCGTCAACTTCTTCTGTTGCAGAGTTTTGTGAATAATTCATAATGGATGATATCCAAAAGTTGTTATCCATGTGTTTTTCAGCTACTGCATCTTTGTTGAATCCATATGCAATACGGTTTGAAAAGATCAATGGACTATTTTGTTTGTTAAAATCTGCAACATTTACAAAGTCTTTAGGATAATCTTTATTATTGTCGCAAGTAATATATCTTAAAGGATTTGCTGAATAATATGAGAACATTTTATAGCATTTTGCAGGGATACAAACTATTTCCTTTTCTTTTATTGTTACAGCATTAGCCCTTGCATTGACATTCTTTATTGACCTTCCGTTTTCAAAAACGGAAACATCTTCTTTATATATATTGTTGCTCCAATAGCCGTTTCCTTTTAGCTTTGTGTTACCAAAACTTATTGATGATGATGTTTGTACATAAGTTTGATCTGTATATGTACGCCCTTGATAATAGTCTATTGCAAAACCATTTTTTATAAAAAAGGTCTGTCCTAAATTTATGAAAATATCTTTATCGGTCTTGTTCAAAAAGACGAAGGATAGCTTACCATTATTAGACCACAGGTTGTAATAAACTTTGCAGTCGTTGTTTTCAAATACAAGAGAGTTGTCAACTTGTTCAGCCCCTTCTGTTTCTACTGTATACACTTGATAAAAATTTGTTTTACACGATGTCATGCTTATCAAGAGAAGTAGAATTAGGGATAGTGTAGTTAATGATTTTCTCATAATTCTAACCTTTTAATATGTATTATATTTGCAAAAGTATAAATGTTTTTTCAATAAAAAAAATAAAATTATTATATTTTTTTATTTATCTCGCTCCACCAATCGCAATTGGGTATAAATCGTGCTGTGGGAACTTCTCGCAGCCGATGTAGAGCGTGTCGAAGGCATCGGTGCCGTCGGTACGGTGTTCGAGAAGGTCTTCTTCGGACTCCGGCTGCTTCTCCAAACTTTTGTTCTTGCGGAAACCGTTGCAACCCCGCTTCACTCCTGCGGATTGGGTGGCGAGGATAAGGTCATTGTTGTTCTGGCGGTTGAAGTACGGCATAAGGCGTTGCTTCCTGGCAAAACCCTACATATTTAATCCTCACTGTAGTGTGGAAAACTTTTGCAATGTTTTCCACTTAAAATAAGTTAATTTATTATTAATACATTTCTGCATATAATTAGATTTGAGTACTTTTGTGGTACAATATAAAAAGGTATGTCAGAAATAACGAAACGAATAGAAAATATGCATGAAGGGCAGATTCTCTTCATTTCTGACTTCTCAGACCTTAATGGTAATGAGAAGGTGGTAAGCCGTGCCCTTTCTGCGGAAGAAAAAAAAGGAAACATTGTCAGATTGGCTAAAGGTATGTATCTTCGCCCGAAGAGCACACGATTTGGAATAGTGTACCCTTCGGTAGACGAAATGGTAAAAGCAATAGCCCATCGTGACAAATCCAAGGTACAGCCATGCGGGATGACAGCACTTAATATGTTAGGATTATCCACACAAGTGCCAACAAAGTACACCTATTTAACATCAGGAAGTAGCAGAAAACTGAAATTGGGTGATCGTCTAATAGAACTGAAAAGAAGCGTTCCAAAAAATTTCGTTTTCAAGACTACATTAGGAGCCTTATTGATGCAAGCCCTGAAAAGTTTAGGTGAAAAAAATATCAGTAAGCAGGAAATTGTCCAGATAAGTAAGCTCATAGACAATGAGAAACGCATGGAACACTTCAAACTTGACATCTTATTGATGCCAATATGGATGAGAAAACTAATAACGAATATCATTAATAACGCCAATAAATCATGACACTTTGGGTAAAACATACAAAAGCAGAGCGTATAGCATTGCTACAACGTGCAGAGGAGAAATTTCATATCAACCAATTAGCATTAGAGAAGGATTGTTGGGTGACAATGGTACTCAACGCCTTATTCAAATGTTCATGCTCAAAAGAACTCATTTTCAAAGGAGGTACAAGTCTTAGCAAAGGTTGGAACTTGATAGAAAGATTCAGTGAAGACATTGATCTGTCCGTCAACCATACATTTTTTGGAATAGAAAAAACTACCAAGAACCAACGTGAGAAACTTCGCAAGAAAGCACGCCGATATATACTTGATGTTATCTCCAATGAATTGGAAGACAACTTGAAGAGCATGGGTATAAAAGGGTTTCGTATAGAAAATGTAGAAAAAACAATAGATGACAATGGTGTCGCAACGACTGTTGCGAGTGATAAAGACCCATCAGTGATATTGGTTCACTATAATTCTATTTTGAAAACCACCAATGAATACATACCGCCAAGAGTAAAAATAGAGATTAGTTGTTTGTCTATGAATGAACCGACAGAAGACCGACTGATATCTTCGTATGTTGAACAGACATTTCCTGGAGAGGATGATGCTACTAGCACAACCATCAGGACAGTAGTGCCCACACGAACATTCTTGGAAAAGGCGTTTCTGTTGTGTGAGGAGTTTCAGAAGAAGGAACCTCGCCATATTCGTATGTCCAGACACCTGTATGATTTGGAGCGTTTGATGGACACGGATTTTGGCAAACAGGCATTAGAGGACAAAAACTTGTATGAACGTATAGTAAAACATCGCTCTATATATTATTCAGTTGGATATGTTGATTATGACAAGTTAATGCCAAATGTGATAGATTTCATACCTCATGAAGGACTTATTCCAGATTGGAAGTCAGACTATGCAGAAATGTGCGACCACTTCATATACGGTACTAAACTATCGTTTGTAGAACTTATAGACCGTATGAAAGAATTACAAAAACGATTTAGGAAAATAAAATAAAGGAGGGTCTACATATACACCTCAATCCCATTCACCTCAAATATACACACGTCACGAAGCTGCCGTTCGTTAGAGTCCAGTGGCTTCATTCGTCTTATGTCTTTTTAAATAAGACAGACTGAGGCTTCCACAGCCTTCGTAGAAGTCTTATTTGAGGGAGATAAATTGAAAAATACTTCCATACTGCGAAAGTAGGGAAGCATTTGGGTGGGGGAAAAGACAAATTATTTATTATCATAATCATCTATTATTTTAGCTACGTAACCAAAAGTTATTTTAACTTCATCCAATCTCTTATAGTATGCTTTTGTAAAAGCATCTGTAGGATCTTTTAGCTCATAATTTATGGGATATTCATTAAGAATTAAATTAAATTGGTCATAATCTTTATCTGTGCATATTATTTGCATTCGAATATTTTGTGCAGTTTTGATGTCAGATACATTCTTAATCATTTTTGCTCCAAAGTCAGCACCTATGAAAGAAGTTTTTGTCTTTGATTCTTTATAGAATAATATATCATTACCAACATAAATTATAACTTTACAGATTTGTTCAAATAATATACTTTTTGTGTCCCAATATGTAACAAACCATATTTTTTTACTAGAAAAATTAAAAACAAAAGCTTCTAATTTGTTATACTCATATAAAGGATAACAATATTTTGAATTAGGTAATTTAGAAATTCTTTTTTCCAACAGTTTTACATTGTATTTATATCTCAAAGATTTATATATTTCATTAATTGTAAATACAATAAACATAATTAACAGAGTGGATAGTAAAGACCAAATGCCATCTGCACAAATGTAAAGAGTTAAATTAGGTATCATATTGTAAGATTATTTATATAATTATTTTGTGCAAAAGTAAGAAAAATAAAATATAAATCAAAAGAAGTATCCACCAGTTTGCTTTTTATTTTTATATCCATGGTTATCAAAGAGTCTGGCGGTGTCAGATTGTTTCCAGTTTTGGAAAAGTTCTTTGTTGCTTGTTCGTATGAAATTGACGGCATCGATGATGGACGGTATTGGGAATTCGCCAGTTCTCAGTATTGAGAACTCTATCGCACGAATACGGTTGCTTAATTTCAGATATGCATTAGGATCGGGAGAGTCTGAAAAGTCGTTCCTGATGATATATTCCCGAAGGGTTTCCATTAAACTATCAGAGAAATAGTCATTAGCCAGTTTCTCCTCAATGATGATGATTGTCTCCAGGTATTTCGCCCATATATGCTCATGATATCCGAGGTTGTGGACCACATCAAGAGTCGGGAACATAGTACTTGCGAAGAAATAATATTGGTCGCCAGCCACCTCTTTGAGAGTGTTGGGAACGTATCTCTTCAGAGTATCTTCTAGAAATACGATTTGTTTTTTTATGGTCCGGAGTCGGCAGCATTGCTGTTGGCGGTAATTGCATCGTAGTATTGCTGCTGGTTGGCATACACCATGTTTTCCACCGACCTGCTTCACTGCTTCACCATAATGACCGTTTTTGTATGTAAAATGGGCACGCTGCTTGCCCAACCGGGGCACGATGCTTGCCCATCATGGGCAACGTGCTTGCCCCAGTTGGGCAGAATCTGTGTCAGACGTCTGCCCAATAAGTTAACCCCAAACGGTCATTAGGACGTTTACTTTATTTTTCATGACTGCTTGCTGCCTTTTGCCTTTTATAAGGCGTCTTTTGCTTGTTTTTAATTCGCAATAGCTCGCTATTACTCATTAAAAGACAAACAAAATACACTCTTCTAAAAGAGCAAAATACAAGCAAGCCCTAATGGCCGATTTGGGTTAATGTTGTAATACCATATTCCTGTTTCCAAGATTCTGCCGACACATGTAATTTCTCTCATCAGATAATTCCTGACAGTTTCAAATCATCCAGACAGTTTCAAACCATCCAGACAATTGAAAACAACTGTCAGGTCGCTAACTGCCTGTATGCCAATGCGCTATGAAGAAAACCTGATGATCTGACAGTTTTCGCGTGATTTCAGATGATATGGCAAAATCTTTACATTTGCCGATGTTTTGCCTGAAACGATGCCCTGTGCCCCGTGTTTGTCAGTTCAGCTTCGTCATGTGGTAGCCGAGGCGTTTCAGTTCCATCGACATGCCCATGAGATACATCTGGTGGAGGGCAGACACATAACCCTGGAAAACCTCGGGAGTGCCGGGTTCGAGGTGCTGGTGGTAGAGCAGGTTGTATGTGCGTGAGGCACATTCGCCCACGGTCTTTGTCATCATGGCGTGGTCCTCCTCGGCGAGCAGCAATACTTTCTCGCAGATGTAGTCGTCCATGTGGTCGAAGTCGCGCTGGTCTCTCAGATATTTATACAGGTCGCCAACTTTGCTGTAGAGTTCCCAGTCGGTGTCCCAATATTTCGCTATCGCCATTCCGATGAACATCATCCATCCGAGCGACACGGTGGGGTAGGCGTTGAACTCCCTCATCCCGTCGGGCAGATAGCTCTCGCCGATTTTCTGCCACAGTTCCTCGATGTCGGGAGCCTCAGGCAGACGCTCGTCCACTTTTCCGATGGAGAGCAGGTATTGGTGGAGGTCGGTGTGGAACAGCTGTTCCAGATTCTTGATGTCTTTATTCAATTCCATATATATATGTGTTTCTTTTTTATGCTTGTGAGTAAGTGTTATACATTTGCTGAGCCAGTTGTCATGGTTAATGCAAAGGTAAGATTATATTTTCAAATATCGGCATTTATTCCGTCGATGTACTATATTTCGGGAATTTTTGAGTAAGTTTGCATTATAAATTTATATGCGAATGAAAACACTATTTATTGCTTCTGCCCTGGCTACGACGACCGTGTGGTTCCTGCCCATTCGTTCAAGTTCGCTGCCCGTCTGCAGGAGTGTCAGGCAGGCAGGGCCCCAGTCCTGATCCGTATCGACAGCAAGGCAGGCCATGGCAGCGGCAAACCATTGTCTAAGGTGATGGAAGAGACAGCCGACATCTACGGCTTCATAATGTATAACATGGGAATGAAGATGAAATAATGGCAGATTTCGGTTTGTGCCCTAATGACCTCTAAGTTTGCAGAAGATTGCGACGAAGTCGCATAAACTCCAAAATAATCAAGGTAACTCGCTCTAAATTGGACTTTGATTGAAAATCAAGAAGTTGGGCGTTTGCCTATATTATATAGGTAACAATATGGAAACGAGCGGACTTCTGCTCGTTTCTGTATTTTGCAATATGCAAAGAACGCCTCAATTCGGGTACAAAGATACGATAAATTTCTAAATATCCCATAACACGCTAGGAGAAATTTATGGAATTTAGAACTTTTGCGTAAAATCTGATGCTTACCAACACAATATGCATCCAAAAACAATCGAGTAGGAGGAAAACGAAGCAGTTTTCTTCCTACTTTCGTTTTCCGACCTCTCACACCACCGTACGTGCCGTTCGGCATACGGCGGTTCCTATTTTGGATACCATTCGAGATACGCATCCATTAAAGTAGCATACCCTGCAGAGCGCAGATTATTGTTGTTTATCGCCCTCGTTAATACAGGACTGTCAGCTATGCGCCAATAGCCCTTGCGAGTATTACCCCATTCGTATGCTTGGTATTTATTGATACCACATTTAATGAGGTTTGCCACTTTTGTCTTGGGTTTCTTCCAAGCTTTCCATATACACATGCGGATTCTACGTCTTAACCATTTGTCTGTTTTACGTAAAAGACTTTTCATATCGGCAAGATGATAATAACCAACCCATCCTCTTATGTATTCTTTCAGTTTTTGCTTTCTCTTGGCATATCCCCAACCATTGCTGCGACTTGTCAGTTCTTTCAACCTTGACTTCATCTTAGCTTTGGACTTTGGATGTACCGTGAGTTGGCATTTGCCTTTCTTCACATAAAAGGAGTAGCCGAGGTATTTCACTCCGCGCACATACGACACTACGGTCTTTTCCTTGTTGACTTTGAGATATAGAGTATTCTCTATAAATCGGGTTATAGACTCCTTCACTCGCATTGCAGCCCTCTTGGACTTGCAGAATATCATCGAGTCATCTGCATAGCGTACAAAGGGAAGCCCTCTGCGTTCAAGTTCTTTATCCTGTTCGTTGAGCATGATGTTACTCAACAACGGACTTAGCGGTCCTCCTTGGGGAGTCCCTTCCTCGCTCGCTTCGAACAAGCCTTTGTTCATTACACCACTTCGGAGATATTTGTGTATAAGACTGACAACTCTGCCGTCTTTTATCGTACGGCTGAGGATTTCTATGAGTTTGCTATGACTCACCGTGTCGAAGAAGCGTTCAAGGTCAAGGTCTACTACATATATGTAGCCTTCGTTGATTATCCTTTGCGCTCCTCGCAGTGCGTCATGGCATCCTTTTCTCGGGCGGAAGCCGTAGCTCGTCTTGGAGAATTGGTTCTCATAGATGGGAGTCAGTACTTGGTTGATGGCTTGTTGCACCAGACGGTCTACTACTGTAGGTATTCCTAACAGGCGCTTCTTGCCATTGTCTTTGGGTATTTCTACCCTTTTCACTGGGTTCGGACGGTAAGAACCGTCCATCAAGGAACGGATGAGCACGTCCTTATTGGTCAAGAGCCATGGGAGCAGCTGCTCACATGACATCTTGTCGATACCACCACAGCCCTTGTTTCTCATCACTGCTTTGTAGGCTCGGCTGAGATTTGCAGGACTAAGGATTTGCTCGAAAAGGTGTTCCTTGTCGAATGGTACTTCCACGATGTTGTCTTCACACATCCACATAAAGGTCTGCACTCCCCCATACCATTCGGTTTCCGACCTATCTCTTTGGGGACAGCCATTAACTTGGGATAATGTTTTCTGCATTCTTTCCTTCATAAGGTATGTTTCAATTACTATCGTTTAATATATAGGTTCTGCCCTTTATGCAACATTATCGAGTATTGCACTACTATGGCGTCTGCTGACTTCTCACGGCAAGCTTTACTCCGCTTCTTTCGTAAAAACAACTATTTGAAGCGTCCGTGAGACCTCCTCGGATAAGGGCATTGTCTTTCCATCTTATACCTACTTCATTTACACCGACCATTCCGAATAGCTATGGGACTTTGATTTGTGTTGCAATCTTATCCATGGTCAAATGCCTTATATGAAGTTTCTGTTCGTTAGGTCAGATGTTTGCCGCCAGCTTCCTTCAGATTTCACCTTACGATGAACACCCTTGCTCTTGGCTATGTAATTCCCGCTATTAGGGCTTACTCGGGACTTTCACCCGTTAGACAATGCTCATGCCGAGCGTACAACAGCAGGTATTCGGATATAGTTTATCCGAATACCTGTTGCCATAACGTTTTATTGCTGAAGATGATTCTGACATCGGCTTTCATGTACTGTTGCAATATTGGGGTATTTTGTCCCTGTGTGCTCACAGTGGCTGTAGCCATAAAATAGTTGCCATCTTCCCTATGTATGAGTTTGGCATTATGGCTTATGATGTTGCAGTTATAAGATGCATTGTCGTTGCCCTCGAAAGAAACATGAGCTGTCCTTGGCTCATCGAAAAGATGCAAATACTTATATGGTACAAACACTTGCACTGTTCTTTGATTGATGACCTCACCATTAACCTCTATGGATATAGGATAAGGTATCTTGTAGAAAGCAACTGCGAGGGCGAGGACTATTATCGTAATGACAACCGTTCCCAAGCTGACGAGGCGAGGAGGAACTTTACCTATCACGTTCCTCACCTTCTCGCTTCTCAATTCGATATTATCATCTGATTCTTTTTCTTCCATATCAAACGCTTTTTAGTTTCCCAATTCCAACTGATTCTTCACAAGATTATAGTATGCCCCTCGCTTGGCGGTCAAAGACTCATGGTTGCCTTCCTCAACCACTTTGCCATGGTCGATGACCACGATTTGGTCGGCATTCTTCACCGTACTTAGGCGATGAGCCACAATCACAACAGTCTTGCCCTTGTAGAACTTATCCAAGTTCTCCACGATGCTTCTCTCGTTGTTAGCATCTAGCGAGTTGGTTGCCTCGTCAAGGAAGATATAGTCAGGATTCTTATACACCGCCCTTGCTATCAAGATACGCTGTTTCTGTCCTTGGCTCAGTCCCACGCCATCACGCCCAATCTTAGTGTTGAACTTCAGAGGCAAAGCCATCACGTAATCCTTGATGCAAGCTATCTCGGCAGCTTTCAACAACCTTTCCTTATCTATATCGCCATCATCAACAGCAATATTTCTTGCAATACTCTCCGAGAAGATAACACCATCCTGCATGACAACACCACATTGTCTGCGCCACCACTTTTTGTTGAGTTTGTTGATGTCAGTATTTCCTATGTTGATTTTTCCCTCCAAGACAGGATAATAACCAAGCATCAAACGAATGAGGGTGGTCTTTCCACTGCCAGATGCACCAACGATGGCTGTTACCTTACCTTGCGAAATGTGAATGCTCACATCATCTATGGTCTTGCGCAAAGCATGTGGGTCGTACTTGAACATGATGTTCTTGATGTCAATGCCCTCATTCTTGTCTTCAATGGAAGTTTGCAAACCTTCCTTTCCGTTCTCATCATCCATTTGGTGAATCTCGTTGATACGCTCCAAGCTAATCTTCACATCTTGCAGAGAATAGAAGAAGTTCATCAGTTGCTCCACTGGTGAGTTGAGTTGTCCGATGATGTATTGTACGGCAAGCATCATACCGAGTGTCATTTGTCCATGAATCACGGCTGTTGCAGCCACTACCGTGATGATGATGTTCTTCACCTCATTGATGAAGATGCTTCCTGCCTCCTGAGTTTGTTGGAGCTTGAGCGATTTCATCTGCACACCGAACAAGTCTGCTTGCGTGTCCTCCCATTCCCATCTTCTACGCTGCTCACAATCCTGCAACTTGATTTCCTGCATGGAGGTGATAAATTCGTAGGTCTTGTTGTTGTTGATGGCTTGTTGCTCGAACAGTTCATAGTCGAGCACCTTTCTCCGCTTCAAGAACAATGTCATCCAGCCTCCATAGAGGATGCTTCCCAACAGAAAGATGGCAAACACCAACTTGTTGTAGAAGAACAGCACTACGGAGAACACCACGAAGGTGAGCATGGCAAAGGTGATGTTGAGCGTCTGCTGCGTGAGGAAGTTGTTCACACGGCTATGGTCGTTCATTCTCTGCATCAAGTCGCCCATGAGTTTCGTATCAAAGAAAGACATTGGCAATTTCAAAAGCTTAATGAAGAAGTTGCTCACTAGCGAAATGTTGATGCGCAGCGAAATGTGAAGCAGCAACCACCTACGGATAAAGTCGATAGCCGTTCGGCTGATAGTGAGAATCAACTGCCCCAACAGGATAAGCCAAACAAACCCTATGTCTTGATTCTTGATGCCAACATCAACTATAGATTGGGTAAGGAAAGGCAAAACAAGTAGCAAAAGGCTTCCAATCACTAATCCCAAGATGATTTGTCCGAAATACTTGCGGTATTTCTTCACATACCCAAAGAGAAACCGAAAAGATCTTTTTTCTTTGACATTCTCTTCGCACTCCATATTATAGGTAAAGAATGCAGGAGTTGTTTCCAGAAACATAGCAATGCCCTTGTCTTCACCATTGGAACTGGTGCTTATCCAATGTTGCTTGAACTCATTTAAGCTATAAGTTACCAATCCTTTTCCAGGGTCAGCCACATAGAATTTCTTTTTCCTTTTAACCTTATATAGGACAACGAAATGATTTTGATTCCAATAAAGGATGCATGGTAGTGGTTCATTACTTAGCATATCAGTAGTTGCTCTCGCACATACAGTATGCAGCCCAAGAGTATTTGCAGCCTCATTGATACCTAGCAGAGAAACCCCTTCAGTTGTGGCAAAACAAAGTTTCGACAGAGAGTCCACCGTATACTCTCTGCCTAAATATTTACATATCATTTGCAAGCAAGCTACGCCACATTGCATGGAGTCATGTTGCTTATAAAACAGAAGACTCATTTCTCAATATATGATACAAGGTAACATTTATAAATGCAGCTTTTCTTATTCGGCTAGATGTTCATTGGAAACATTTATCCTATAAGACACTATCTGACAACCTCAATTGGTTAGAATCTTACTTTCCAAATATGCCATATATTATTTGTCCCACAGGTAGTCCTAGTCCTATTTTCTTCTTTCCATGTCCTACATTTATGTATGGCGTAACAATTGGTTCCATTTCATAATGGTTTTTGGGTCCCATTCGTTCAACGACTTGTCCTCCCATCTGTATTCCAAAATGCTCTGATGGGTTATAGTTAATATAACCGCCAAACCTAGAAACCTCATAATAGCCAAGCATAGAGGGTGTCATAAAATCCCCATTTGGCATTAATGGCATGACATTATTACCATAGTAATATGCAAATGCTGTAAATGAAAACGGAGACGAAAGTTGATAAGTTAATTGCCCGAAGATACCTAACTGTCTAAGCAAACTGTTATAATAACCATATTTGTTTACTATACCAGATACTTGAAAATGTAGTTTTTCTTTTCTGAAAGAAAATCCTAACATCCCCTCTTCTTTATTCATCATACCAGGATATGCAGTAACTGCAACCATCCCTGACAATGTCATGTCATGACCTTGATATATTATTCCCTGTTCGGCAGACGAACTACAATATATAGGTATTCTACAATAAGATAATAATACTAATGGATGAATTGGGGCTATGGACCACAACTTTGGACTATAGGTATTAATACTATAATTGTTATAGAGACTATCTATCTGTTCATTATGGAATTCTTGAGTAGGAATATTATTCTCTCGCATCAAAATGATTTTTCTATCTTCCGACTGTGCATGACAACTAATTGCTACAAAAAAAGTAAAAATAATTTCTATATATCTCATAATTAAACGATTTACAAGTGAAAAATATTCTATTTGCCCGTTCCAAAGCGTGATGTGTCAATGCTATAATCCTTAGGCTTAAAGCCATTGAAACGCCAAATAAAAGTCAGCTTAAGATTACTAGTCATATCAAATACCTTCATTTTGTAATCTTGCCCTTTGTCGTTGATGGTCATTGTTGGTGACCACTGATTAAATATATCATCGACTTTCAAATCAAGTTCACAGCAAAGCTTTCTACCGAATAGCCATTTAGCTCCCGCATCAGCCTTCCACATACTTGACATGTTTGCAATCCCTTGTAATGAAGGTGATATGTATGAAAAATCTACGCTCAATGAAATGGGACTATTTTTGCTAAATTTTAAAGAACTATTAAACTTGCCATAGAAAATCCATTTATCGTTATCGAAACTTATATCATGGAAATGGCTTGCTTTTTCTCTCTGATTAAAAAAATTGGCAGTGGTTGTTACCTTCCAAACATCCCCAATATTGAATGGGCAGTGTAGATTGATACCTACCAAACGTTTGTAATTCATATTTATAGTCTGGTAGATTAGATTCTGCGTATTCGGAGACTGGTATGGCAACCAAACTGTTGCTTTGTCATCATATTGGAAATACAGCGTAGCTACATATTTCTGTTTAAAAATGTAATTAAACTGTGTAGAATAGTTGACATATGGCAGGAGAGATGTATTTCCTATGGACACAATATAATTGTTTATATAATTTGTTCCACCATGAAGTTCCCAATATAATGGATATATACGTTGTGAACTAAGATTGACTTGGAATATACTTTTGGGATTCTTGTGATATGTAACACCAAGTTGCGGAATAAAGCTCCAGTTGTTCTGATAATTATTGTGGCAAAATTCACCTTTGCTCGAAATATTGAATGACAGTCCCCAATCAAAAGAACGCTCTGTGCCAACATATACACTGACTACATCTTCATTTAGTGTGTTCTTGAATTTACCCATTTCTACAGATTGATACACCTGTAAACTATGGTCAATTGAGCGCTGGTATTCAACGCCATAATTTAGTTTCCATTTTTTCAACAGATGCTCTTGGTCCACATAAAGATGAAAGCGATTAATAATCTGACTATTTGTCGAATTTAACAAGTCTGTAAAATTTTGAGAAAGGAATTGTTCCCTATTTTCATTATAATAGGTATAATCACCTCCGACTGTCATACCAATAGGAGTTTCGTATCTTAAAGCTATGTTGTGATAATTTATTGGTGACTCAAAATTGTAGTTATTGTTAAAGCGACCAAGGGAGCCTACATATAAACTTCTTATTTTTGAATCAGATACAATTTGCCCATTATAGGTCAATTTTAATGATTTCCACCCCATTGATGTGTATATAGTATTCGCCCAGTTATTTCCAATTCGGTGCATATCATCTTCTATCATTGTATATGTTCCGTTAAGTAGATGGTTAGAAAATGTATGTTCGTGTCCCCAAGATTTAGTTCTTGACAGACCATAATTAAGGTCAAATGTCCAATCCTTAATGGCATATGTAGCAGACAAAGCTCCACCATAAGAACAATAATGAGCCTGATTATAACCTGTGCGAAGTTGCCCTTGTAATCCATCAAGTGGCTTTGGTGAATTTAAAACAACATTAATAACTGCTCCATTGACATGATACTTTGCAGGAGCAGAATACATAATTTCAACATTCTTTAAACGGTCAACAGGTGTTGTATAGAGCAACTGATAAAGATTTTGCAATGGCATATTTGTCAATTCTCCGTTAACAATAATTGTGACATTAGACGCTCCTGTCAGCCAAATCATGCCATTATTATTTGTGACACCAGGCATATATCCAAGAGCCTCCAATATATTGCTTACAGGTTTATCTTTGACAATTTCAGTTAAGTTCACAACTAAAATGCCATTTTCATCTTTTATATGAGGCTTATTGCTTTTGATGATAATCTCATTAAGTTGTTGAGTTGGTATTGTATCACAGTTGTTACTTGCACACATTTTAATACCAACAAAAACTAATATTAAAAGAAATAACAAACGAAGATGTTTCATATTACCATTTAAATAGATACAAGAATAGCCCTGTCATAACTTTAAACTGCAGTGAGTTTAATATGTAAAATGGCCGAGACTATTCTTGTCGTTTTGTTTAACCATTCTTATACCTTTTTTAAATATAGAAAGAACCGTGTACCCCGGGTTCCCCTTTGTAAGGTGCAGGAGCAACAATACTATGCTTATTAGTTTGGATATCATTGGTGAATGGCTTAACGGTCTGTCCACCTTTAAGTGAAGCAGCTTCTTGGGCAAGAATATCCAACTCCTGCACCGAAATTTTCTTAATTTCTTTCATACCTAAATTATTTTATTCGTATTTATTATGCTTACGCATTCTTCTCTGAAAATGCTATAATAAAGAAGCCCTTGACTATATAGGGCAGTTATTGTATCTTTAATATCTGTTTCCGAAGTTGCTTTAAAATGTTCTAAAATTTCTGTTATTGACCGAACTTTTTCATTACAAAACATCAATATTTTCCAATGAATACCGTTCCTTTCAAAAGATAAAGTATTAACCTCTATGTTATCTCGTCTCTCTTGATAAATTATTGTATTATTTGATAACACAATCAACTTATATGAGAAGGTATGCACATCAAAAAAATGGTCTGTTGCAACAAAATTATTCCAAAGTGGATTTTGATATTTCCTTACCAATTGATAGATTTTAAATTCATCGTCATGACGGACATACCCCTTAGGTAGTCGTTCCATTACAGGGTCATAATACATTTCGTTCGTCTTTCCGTTTGAACATATTTCCTTATAATAGCGTGACATTTCATTAACAGCTAGCATTGACACATTATGCTTGATGTTGCCTACACTTTTATAAAATCTCATAAAATACAGATTATCAATACTTTCTAGTATATCTGCATCTGTTTCGTCTAATAAACCTCTTAGTACATTTAATCCTACTACGTTAATGTCATACTCAATTGCCCATTTAATGAACAAAAGATTGCTAGCAAAACTATTTTTCTTGTTAATCTTTACAAGTATATTGTCACTGACGGATTCGTATCCTATTTGAACATAAACGAAACCAGCCAAGGCCATTTCTTTTACTTCCGTCTTGGAAATACCTCTTGTAATAATTTCTGCCAAATTAATCTTAAAATTAGGATAATCTTGCTTTAAACCAGATAACAAGGTTAATAGGTTATGAAAACGAGAATAATCATTGCCAATAACATCATTATCAAGAAATGAAAAATTGAACACATTATATTTGGATATCAAAAAACGAATTTCGCTTATGATATCTTCTGGCGATTTTACTCGATAACGATAACCTTGATTCAAGAAACAAAATTTGCATCTATTCCAATGACATCCACGACTACTTTCAATTGTTAAATTTATTTTATCCCTCGTTCCCTTATATACATTGAAATAATCATCGAAATCACTATTGAAGCAGTCATTTAGTGAAGGATAGCTCTCAATACGTTGAAGTGACAATTCGATATTGTTATTTTTTACACGATATGCCATATGAGGAACAATCGCAGGATTATCCAAATTAAATGCCAATTTCACAAGACTAATTTCTCCTTCTCCCCATAATGCAAAATCAAATTGAGGAAAATTTTGGAGAAAAGCTTTTGCCAGATTTGGATTACCAATTCCTCCAATAGCAATCTTACAGTTTGGGTAAAGAATCTTTATTTCTTTTGCTAAAATTGAAGCAGGAATCCATTGAAAAAGATTCATAGAAAATCCCATCATAAAAGGAGTCTCTTGTAACTCAGAGCTTAAGACTTCCTTAATACGATTTTTCAATAATGACACAGCATCCCTTATATGCTTTTTAAAATCAAAAGAAGAACTAAAATAGTGTGGATTTAATGATTTTAAAATAATCTCTTGTTTTAACAAAGCATCCTTGTCATTTTTCTCTATTGCGATGTAGGCATAAAATACTCCTAAATAATCAACTTCTGATATTTTGTCCATTGAAGACTCTCGCAAATAAAATCTTATAATATCCTCAAAGAGAATATTCCAATATAAGATTTTACAATTAAAGCCAGCTTTTTGTAATGCACCTTTCAGTACAGTCATGGCCGGTGAAGGCATGTCTGTACTAGCAGGAGGAAGCCAATTCAATACAATTTTTTTATTCATAATGCTATTGTTATTAACAAACAAATTAATGCCTATTATTTTACTAAAGTCTTTTTCCTATATGTTGCAATCTTTTAAAAAATGAACAACTATTACTTAAAGACTATTTCATAATGCAAATATAAGTATTTTTTTCAGAGTTATCACATATTTTTATGTTAAAGATTAATAAACATGCATATAAAAGGTGTTTTTCTAGAAATAGGCATAGAGAATGCTATTGCCTATTTCTATTATAAATTGTAGGTAGCTATTTCCAATTTAATCTTTATTTTAGTAATGTTCAAAAATAACTTGCGCAGAAAATTAACGATAGTAGTGTGCTATTCCTAAGAGTGTACGATAAAAATTGCACAAGATATTTTTTACATGTTACTTAGTGAAACCCTCGTAGG
>NZ_NALQ01000019.1:0-46692 GCF_008680225.1 Prevotella sp. LMAG:51
TCGGTGTACACCATCAGGCACACAGCGTTCTGCGTTCCTATGCCAGGCACCGAGGTCACGATGGTGAACACCTCGGTGAGTTCCTCGTCCGACTTGATGAGATCGGCAATGCGCTTATCTATCTTCTCTATCTCCTTATTGAGTTCAGAGACGATGTGCCGTCCGCTCTGCGAAATCATTGTCTTGACTGGCGACTTCTCCATAGTGAGTCGCTTTCGCCTCTACGCACCTGGAAACTGCATCTGTGTCTTACGATCATCTGACGGTATAGGAACAGCTCACGCAGTTGTGTAAGCGACTCGCTAAGAGGCTCGTACATAACGGCTTTATCGTAATTCCTCATGGCGTATTCTGCAATCATCGAGGCGTCAGCACGGTCAGACTTCAATCGTCTAAGACCAGATGCGTCTTTGATGCTCTTTGCGTTCTCAAGCCACATGTCGTAGCCTTTACCGTAGAGGAAGTTGCACAGTCCCTTGCTGTAGTCGCCCGTGTTCTCGCCACAGAAGAGCCACAAGGACGAGTCGATACCGCAGGAATTCTGCTCAACCCACTTGACCAACTGCCTATAGCCAGACACGGTTGTCTTGAACTCGTTGAACACTCTAGCAGCGGTTTCTGCCAGTCCGTCTGCAAAAAGGATAGCCACATCAACTTTTTCTTTCGAAAAATCAACTCCGATAAATAAATTCTTCATAACTTTGTACGAGTTATATTGTGTAGAATTGGTCAATAGTTGTATGGACTAACACTCTAACAAGGCTCAGAGCCGATAACTTTCTATCTGGTCTTTGCAACTATGTCGATGAGGACCTAAAACGATTTATAGCTTTACGGCTGGGTCATTAGCTGGTTTACCTCTTCGACAGACCGATTCTACCTTTTTACAACAAAGGTACGAAACTGTCTTTAGCAATCATAGTTTTACCTTGATTATTTGGAGTTTATGCGACTTCGTCGCAATCTTCTGCAAACTTAGAGGTCATTAGGGCTTGCCTGGATTTTGTTCTTTTAGAAGAGTGGATTTTGTTTGGCTTTTAATGAGTAATAGCGAGCTATTACGAATTAAAAACAAGCAAAAGACGCCTTATAAAAAACAAAAGACTGCAAGCAGTAAATATAAAATACAATAAACGGCCTAATGACCGTTTTGGGTTAAACAGAATCCTGCTTGTCCACTTGTTTGATACGATGAACCAAGACTATCTGTCCCTCCCCGTATGATAACCCATCCTAACCTTCCCAAAGAGAAGGGACAAGTTACTCTGCAACTGATTTCAGCCAATCATATCAGCCCCCACCTAGCCTCCAAACCCATCCTACCCTTCCCAAAGGGAAGGAATAAGTTACTCTGCTTTGTCAAAGACTTCAGCAAATCAATTCAGCCAATGAACATCAGCCCCCACCTAGCCTTCAAACCCATCCTACCCTTCCCAAAGGGAAGGAATAAATTACTCTGCTTTGTCAAAGACTTCAGCAAATCAATTCAGCCAATGAACATCAGCCCCCACCTAACCTCCCCCGAAGGGGAGGGACAGTTACTATTGCTGTTGATAAGCGATTGATAATCTGATAACTACAAACGATAATCAGACAGCTGCAAACGACTGTCATGCAGTCAATGGTATCTGTCCCTCCCCTTCGGGGGAGGTTAGGTGGGGGCTGAAATCTGTATGCGAAGTAACTTGTTCCTTCCCTTTGGGAAGGTTAGGATGGGTTTGAGGTTAGGTGGGGGCTGTTGTCGATATGCTGAGTAACAATAGCGATACCGCCAGGAAAAGGGAGTGCCCCAGCACTCGCAAATCCCAATAAATCAACCCCAAATCCAAGAATCATTAGCTCAATAATATCAAAAAAATCCGTGAAAGACCAGTCCGTGTCAAGTCCGTGCTATCCGTGTTTCTTTTTTGATTTGTGTCCACGCCGAAGGCTGGGGACACACAACGACAACACGGAATAAATTAATCTGTGAGAAATAAGGTATAAATTAATCCGTGAGAAATGGTGTCCATCAGCCTTCGGCGATGTCCACCGGTCTAAAATGAAACACGGATATCACCGATGCACACGGATAAATCATCACTGATCATTTTAGACCTGTTTTTTTGATTTAATTTGGGATTTTCTATGGATTCGCGAGTGCTTGTGGCACTCCCTTTCCCTTAGTCAATAGCATCATTAATACTTCACTGTTGTGTCTACATATTCCTTTGTGCAGTCCCCCAAAATGCAGTCCTTATATAGTCGCGTTTTGGTAAATTCATGTGCGAAATTTACAAAAACAGGTGATTTTGTAAGAAATTGGCCATTTTTTGTAAATTATATCCTAGTGTTTTTATCCGGAAAACGCTTACTTTGCAGGCGAAAACAATGCCTTTAGTGGCATAACAATGCCTTTAGTGGCATAACAATGCCTTTAGGGGCAAAACAATGCCTTTAGGGGCATAACACAAAAACATGTTTAATAATTAAAACCCAACTGATTATGAAAAAACTAAACCGTAACCAACAGTCAGTCATCCCGCGGCTCCTTGAGAGTTCTGCAAGAGGCGCCACACGGATGCGCATGTTCCTCATGCTTGTGATAATGATGATGACGTCAGCGTTCGCGTTGGCGCAAGAGACGTATGGCATCAAGATTGCCGGAGAGGATATTACGGGCTACAACCGTTATGACCTCACCGAAATCAGCGGAGTGAGCGGCAAGGTGTCTTTCGACCCGAACACCAGAACCCTGACGCTCGACAACGCCACTATTGAGGCAAATGACTATAACGCCATCTTGAACGAAACCTGCGACTACCTTTCGATAGAGTTGATCGGCACAAACACCATTTATGTTACTGGCGCGGCTGGCATAAAGTTGAAAGAGGAGACGACAATTTGGAGCAACAGCGGCGGAAAACTCAGCGTAAAGAGCGACGGATGCGCCTTACTCTTCGGCGGTTGTCCTCTCGAAATCAGCAACTGCTGGTTGGAGGCAGAGGGCGCATGGGGCATATCCGCAAACAACAATGTGGCAGAAGAGGTGCTCACCATCCGCAACTCTCACGTGGAAGCCAAGGGCTCTACGGGCTCCATCTGCGATATCGCCAACCTCGTGCTTGAGGGATGCTCCATCACACAACCCGATGGTGCTTGGTTCAGTACACAGAATAATGCTGTGGTATTGAATGGTGAGATGGTAACCGACAAGGTGGTGATTGTGCCAAGCTATGGCGTTCAGATTGCCGGCGTGGATGTGACGTCCCTAAACTGCAAGGACCTCAGCGTCATTGACGGTGTGGATGGAAAGATGAGCTACGATCCCGAGACAAACACCCTTACTATGGAGGATGTTACTATTAACATAACTGGCGAAAAAGTTGGAATTTGGAATAGAGATGTAAAAGGCTTGAAGATTAATTTAGTCGGCAATAACACTATTACGGCAAATGAAGCAGTCATTACGATAAGGCAACCATCAACCATTAGTGGTTCTGGAACTCTCAGACTGAAGAGCAGTGATAATTGTGGAATATTTCTGCCATCTTCGCTCACAGTTGAAGGCGTCACGATATATGCGGAAGGAAAATGGGGGATTGCCGGACAAACACTTCAGACATCTGGTAATGTGCTCACTATTTGCAACGCATACGTTGAGGCAACTGGCAGCTCAGGCTCAATATGCGACCTCCAGAACCTCGTGCTTGACGGCTGCTCCATCACCCAGCCAGTGGGTGCTTCCTTCGATGCAAACAGTTACGCTGTGGTGCTCAACGACAAGTTGGTCACCGACAAGGTGGTGATTGAGCCAGACAGCTATGGCATCAACATTGCCGGCGAGAATGTGACAAAAAAGAACTGCAAGGACCTCAGCGTCATTGACGGTGTGGATGGAAAGATGAGCTACGATCCCGAGACTAAGACCCTTACTATGGAGGATGTTACTATTAATACACCCGGCAATGGAATTTGGAATAAATATGTAGAGGGCTTGAAGATTGTGGTAGTCGGCAATAACATTATTACGTCACAGACAGCATGCATTTCGATTCAAAAAACATCCACCATTAGTGGTTCTGGAACTCTCAGACTGAAGACCCCTTATGATTGTGGATTATATCTGCACACTTCGCTTTCTGTTGAAGGCGTCAAGCTATATGTGGAAGGAAAATATGGTGTAGCAGGAGTTGATGGCAAGATTGGTGAGATACTGACCTTGCGCAACGCATACGTTGAGGCAACTGGCAGCTCAGGCTCAATATGCGACCTCCAGAACCTCATTCTTGACGGATGCACCATCACCCAGCCTGAGGGCGCAGCCTTCGACGGAGCCTTGCACGCCGTTGCTCTCAACGGCGAGGTGGTCACCGACAAAGTGGTGATTGAGCCAGACGCCAGCGGCATTAGCGACATCACAACCGACGTTCCTGCCCACGCAAAGGGTATCTATAGCGTGACGGGCGTGAAGCAGACCCAGCAATGGAACGAACTCCCTGCCGGCATCTACATCGTGGACGGCGTGAAGAGAGTGAAGAAATAGAAAGGTGTGTCATAACTCCATTATTATCAGCCCCCCGACCGGTGATTGTGCCGGTTGGGGGGCGTTACTTTTCTATAACGGGCAACCCATCCTAGCCTCAAACCCATCCTAACCTTCTCCAAGGGAAGGGACAAGTTACTACTACGCCTAATTGGTTTCAGCCCCCACCTAGCCTCCCCCGTAGGGGAGGGACAGATACCATTGGCTTTTGATTATTGCCTGTAGCTACTTGATTGCCAATGGTATATCATTAACAATGGTAACCAGCTTCTCCCCTACGGGGGAGAACGAGAGGGGGCTGAGGTGATTCACTGAAATTAGTCGCCAAAGTAACTCCCCCGAAGTGGAGGGACAGATACCATTGGTTACATGATTATCGTTTGTAGTTATCTGATTATCAATCGTTTATCAATAGTAGCAGTAACTGTCCCTCCCCTACGGGGGAGGCTAGGTGGGGGCTGATATGATTGGCGGAAGTCAGTTGCAGAGTAACTAGTTCCTTCCCTTTGGGAAGGTCAGGATGGGTTATCCTTGGGGAAGGTTAGGATGGGTTATCCTTGGGGAAGGTTAGGATGGGTTATCCTTTGGGAAGGTCAGGATGGGTTATCCTTTGGGAAGGTCAGGATGGGTTATCCTTTGGAAAGGTCAGGATGGGTTTAAGGTCAGGATGGGTTTTAGATTAGTATGGGTTTGATGTCTTTATGGATTAAACTTAATCTTTGTCTTTTCAACTATTTTGTTTACTTTTGCATTCCGATAATTCTATATACATACACACCATATTATATATAAATACAGACGCACTATGCGAAACGATAAACTCCTACCCATGATAGTGACCCTCGTGTCACTCCTGCTCACTATGATGCTTCCGGCAGAGGCACGCACCAACGGTTCGGCAAAGATACCATATCCCGGAGGCAAGCATTATATGTACAGACTCACGCTCACCGACAAGCTGCCATCGATTCACATGATGAGCAATCCACTGTCGTTCCTCTCGGCAAAGGCACTGGAGAGACGCCGCCGACAGGGAATCAGCGTGGACACGCTCGATGTGCCCGTGGCGCAGCAGTATGTGGACGAGGTGGAGAAGCTGCCGGGGATGAAGGTGGTGAGCCGCAGCCGCTGGAGCAACACCATTGTGGTGCGCACCAAGGACGGCGAAGCCACCGGGCGTCTCTCCCAGTTGCCCTTCGTCAGCGATGTCAGGATGGTGTGGGTGTCGCCGGATTCCATCGTGGCGAATCCGCCGCGCCCCAGATACCGCACCGAGATAGAGCAGCGCGACACCTCTATACACGCTTCCCACGGAGTGGCGCAGCCGCAGCTGGAGATGGTGGGCGGAGTGAAGCTCCATGAGAGGGGATTCCGCGGACAGGGAATGACGATTGCCGTGATGGATGCCGGTTTTCTGAATGCCGACCTCATTCCGGCGTTCAGGGATATAAACCTCGTAGGCTATGCCGACTTTGTGGTGCCACAGTCGCGGAGCATCTTTGCCGAGATGGAGCATGGCGCCAACGTGCTCTCCATCCTGGCGATAAACAAACCGGGGGTGTATGTGGGAGCCGCCCCCGATGCCGCCTATTGGCTGCTGCGCTGCGAAGACCAGCAGTCGGAGCAGCCAGTGGAAGAGGACTACTGGGCTGCGGCGGCAGAGTTTGCCGACAGTGCGGGAGTCGACGTGATAAGCTGTTCGCTCGGTTTCAACATCTACGACAAGCCCTTCACCAACTATTACTCCTACTGGCAGCAGGACGGCAGGACGGCACTCATCTCGCGTATGGCGTCGACGGTGGCGAGCCGCGGCATGGTGCTCGTGAACAGTGCCGGCAACAACGGTCAGGACCCATGGAAGAAGATCGGGTTCCCTGCCGACGCCCGTGATATGCTGTGTGTGGGAGCCGTCACTCCGGAGCGCCGCAACGCCTCGTTCAGCAGCGTGGGACCCTCTGCCGACGGCAGGGTGAAGCCCGACGTGATGGCGCAGGGCAGTCCGACGAACATACTCTCGGAGCGCGGCACACTGACGTCGGTGATGGGAACCTCCTTCTCCTGTCCCATCGTGGCAGGTCTCACGGCATGTCTGTGGCAGGAGCACCGCGAGATGACGGCGCTGCAGATAATAGACCTCGTGCGCAGTCTCGGCGACAACTTCAGCCATCCCGACAATGTGTATGGATATGGCGTGCCGGATTTTTCGAAATGAGATACGCTGGCGGATGGGTTCGTCTTGGGTGGTGTCGGGTAGTAGCACTGTTTGCTGATTTATCAATAAACATTTTGCCCGCTTATTTGTCATCTGATACCGCCAAGAAAGGGAGTGTCCCGGCACTCGCAAATCCAAATAGATCCATAACCCAAATCCAAGATTCATTGGCCATATAATATAAAAAAAGAAATCCGTGAAAGACCAATCCGTGTAAAGTCCGTGGTATCCGTGTTTTTTTTTGATTTGTGTCCACGCCGAAGGCTGGGGACACAACGACAACACGGAAAAAATATATCAGTGATAATATGGTGTCCATCAGCCTTCGGCGATGTCCACCGGTCTAAAATGAAACACGGATATCACCGATGCACACGGATAAATCATCACGGATCATTTTAGACCTGTATTCTTTGGATTTACTTTGGGATTTAAGTGGATTCGCGAGTGCCGGGGCACTCCCTTTTCCTGTCGATATGGAAAAAATAGAGTGATGACCATATTTAATATATTCGTAAACAAATAATCAAGTAATTTTTAGGATTGTTTAGATTTTTTCATTACATTTGCCAACGCAAGCAAGACAAGGCATTTGAACAGCCCCTTTGCCTAAAGAGGCTACTATGAGTCGGTCTGCCGACAGACACCTTATCCACACTGGCATACACAGAAGAGGAGCCATGCGGACAGAGGTGTGGCAAGTAAAATGAAAACTAATTTTAAAAAAACGATACTATTTATGAAAAGAACAAGATTCTCTCTTCTCGTCGCACTCATCGCGATGAGTCTTTCTGCTACGGCACAGACCGCTGGCCAAGTACTCCGAAGTCTTACATTCGATGCCCCCAAGGCACTCTATCACCCTAAGGGAAACTCTGCAAACATGAGGCAAACTCCAAGCACCAAAGCAAGGAAAGTGGCAGTGTACAAAAGCTACGATCAGGGTTGGTGGCTGCCCAACGCACAAATCGTTGCCGACGAGGGCGACAACCCTGACTGGGTGGAGGCCAATGTGGAAGGTAAAACCGTTTACATGAGCAAGTCTGTGATGACAAAAGTGGTGCCGGAGCCGTTTATGGTGAACAAATGTCAGAACACGCCATATGTATGGACGACAACCGACGACCCCGACGCCACGGCAGGATGGATGGCACAGGCCATGAGCTGGCGCATAGGTAAGGTGAAAGGACAGTCGGGACTCTACGTTGCCGAGGTTACCGACTACGACGGTGCCACTTCGCTGCGCCTGGGAAAGATGGTGGACAACGTGCTTGTGTTCAAATACAAAGTGTTCTTTGCAGGCGGCTCCGATTATGAGCGACTCGAAGGCGTAGGGAAATGGGTGGCAGAGAAGGAAGCCTGCCAGGACTTCCCATACAACGGAGCCAAGGTGTGCTACTTCAGATGGAGCAACGACATGCTCTATAAGGCAGATATTGACTTCGAAGACGGCGGAGGCATGATATATGAGGCCCTCGATCTGACAAAGCTCACCGAGCCGATGGTATACACTATCTTCAAAGACGAGATAGATAACGGAAGGATAAACTACTTCTATCTTACATCCTTTAACTTCACCGGCAAATGGGGACGCACATTCATGTAGGCACAGCCAACCGCCGCAACGCCTTAGCCCTGCTCCTCCTTGCCCTCGCTATGCTGTTCAATACGGCAGTGCTCAAAGTGGCACTTCCCGGCACTCAACGGCAAGAAACCCATAGGCTGCAAATAGCGCCACCCGTACAAGGCAGACAGGATACACTCTTCTGAAAAGAGAAAATCCAGACGAACGCTGATGACCGATCAGGGATAACCTCAGTCCTCGCCCCCGGCACGATATGACCGGAGGCGGGGATTATTTTTTTTTATTCCGGGCGGATGGAAAGAGAAAAATCTGTAACTTTGCAGAAATACACACATATACCAGATATGCACTACACACTCTTTGAACTCAACAACCTCGTGAGGCAGACCATCGAACAGACCCTCTCGGAGGAATACTGGGTGGAAGCCGAGCTGAGCGAGGCACGCCAGGTGAACGGCCACTGCTATATGGAACTCGTGGAGAAAGACGACCTCCACAACACCCCCGTGGCTAAGGCATCGGCAAAATGCTGGCGCGGCACGTGGAGCAGGATCCTGCCCAAGTTCATGACCGTGACGGGAGCACAGCCAAGGGCAGGCATGAAGGTGCTGATGAAGGTGTATCCGCAGTTTCATGAAGCCTACGGGTTCTCATGGATAGTGACCGACATCGACCCCACATACACCCTCGGCGACATGGCGCGCCGCCGTCAGGAGATAGTGAGGCGGCTGAAAGAAGAAGGGGTGTTCGACCTCAACAAACAGCTCCCTCTGCCGCTCTTCGCCCAGCGCATCGCCGTGGTGTCGAGTCAGACGGCGGCAGGACTCGGCGACTTCTGCCATCAGCTCACACACAACGGATATGGCTTCGCCTTCACCATAGAACTCTTCACTGCCACGATGCAGGGCGAGGGAGTGGAGCAGAGCGTAGTGGCAGCCCTCAACGATATCTACGGCAGGGCAGACCAGTTCGATTGCGTGGTGATAATCCGTGGCGGAGGAGCCACAAGCGACCTCTCCGGCTTCGACTCGCTGATGCTCGCCGAGAATATCGCCAACTTCCCCCTGCCCGTGATAACCGGAATCGGACACGACCGCGACGAGACAGTTGCCGACATGGTGGCACACACCAGGGTGAAGACGCCGACGGCAGCCGCCGCACTGCTCATCGACAATCTGAAAGCCGTTGCCGACCGCATCGACACGGCGGCACGCCGCATCCACGACAACACCCGGCTGCTGATGCAGCGCGAGACGCAGCGGCTCGACCGCATCACGCATCTCATACCCACATATCTCTCGCTCGTCACCACACGGCAGACGTCGCGTCTCGACACCCTCTCCTCGCGCCTCGCCACGGCAGCCACTGCGGCAGTGGAGCGGCAGAGCGTGAGGCTGCAGATGGCAGAAGGACGTATCCGGCCGGCAGTAGACCGCCGCATGACGGCGGAGCGCCACAGGATGGAGATGATGAGTCAGCGCCTTGCCGCCCTCGACCCCCAGCTGCTGCTCAGCCGAGGCTATTCGATAACGACGCTCAACGGCAAGGCGGTGACCGATAGCAGCCAGCTCTCTCCCGGCGACGTGGTGGAGACGAGGCTCGCAAAGGGTAGGGTGGAGGCGAAGACAGTGGCGGTATACCCATCCTAGCCTTCCCCAAGGGCAACCCATCCTAACCTTCCCCAAGGGAAGGAACAGGTTACTCTGGATACTGCCATCAGCCCCCACCTATCCTCCCCCGTAGGATAACCCATCCTAGCCTTCCCCAAGGGAAGGGACAAGTTACTTTGGCGACTGATTTCAGTCAATCACATTAGCCCCCTCTCGTTCTCCCCCGTAGGGGAGAAGCTGGTTACCATTGTTAATGATAAACCACTGACAATCTAGTAGCTACAGACAATAATCAAAAGCCAATGGCATCTGTCCCTCCCCTACGGGGGAGGCTAGGTGGGGGCTGATGTCATTGGCTGAAGAAGTCTTTGACAAAGCAGGGTAACTTGTTCCTTCCCTTGGGGAAGGTTAGGATGGGTTTGAGAACGGGAGGGGGCTGAAGTGATTGGCAGAACTCATTGTCAGAGTAACGAACTCGTCTGGAAGCAGCGAGCACCATAGTGCTCCAAATCCTTCAGAATCCAAACAGAATCCAAGATTCATTGGCAAAATAATATCAAAGAAAAATAATCCGTGAAGACCAATCTGTGTAAAGTCTGTGATATCCGTGTTTTTTTTCTTTGATTTGTCCACGCCGAAGGTCGTGGACACCACGTCAAAAAGATTGGTATCCATTAGATCATAGTATCCATCAGCCCAACAAAAATAATAGTCATTTATAAATAAAAAAACATCATGTCAGAGAAGAAATTCAACTACGAAGAAGCTGTCACCCAGCTCGAAACAATAGTTCGCAAGATGGAAAGCGGAGAACTCGACATCGACTCCCTCTGCGACCAGCTCAAGACCGCCAAGCAACTGATAGAGAAATGCAAGGCGAAGCTCCAGAAGACCGACGCCGAGATAAAGAAACTGCTCGACGAATGACAGTGGGCACCGCTCCGTATGTTCAGCCGACAGCCCCCCGTACCCGTTGCAGTCAGTATATCAGATTCGCATCCATCTGCCTTGACTTTAATCTGCCTACAGTACCCGTCCCGTTGCATTCCACAATCAGCCGGCCCTGATGCCCGATATTGATGCAAAACGGCAATTCTGTGCCCTTTGGTGAGGGTGATTTTGCAGAAAAAAAGAAATTCCCTCGATTTTTATTGCAGAGAATGAATATTCTTACTAAATTTGCGGCAGATTAACTTTAAAACGATTACAATATGAAAGATTTGGATTGGTCTAATTTAGGCTTTGGTTACAGAAAGACAGACTATAACGTGCGTTGCTACTATCGCGACGGCAAATGGGGCGAGATTGAAGTCTGCTCCAGCGAATACGTTAATCTGCATATGGCAGCTACCTGTCTGCACTACGGACAGGAGGCATTCGAGGGACTCAAGGCATTCCGCTGCCCCGACGGTAAGGTACGCGTGTTCCGCATGGACGAGAACGCAGCCCGTCTGCAGTCTACATGCCGTGGCATCATGATGCCTGAGGTGTCTACAGAGCTCTTCGAGGAGATGGTGGCAAAGGTGGTACGCCTCAACCAGGAGTACATCCCAACATATGAGAGCGGAGCATCGCTCTATATCCGTCCGCTGCTCATCGGAACAAGCGCCCAGGTAGGTGTTCACCCTGCAACAGAGTATGTGTTCATCATCTTCGTCACACCGGTAGGTCCATACTTCAAGGGCGGTTTCTCTACCAACCCATACGTCATCGTACGCGAGTACGACCGTTCAGCTCCTCTCGGCACCGGTAAGTACAAGGTGGGTGGAAACTATGCAGCTTCTATGCAGGCCAACCATCTGGCACACGAGAAGGGCTACGCTTGTGAGTTCTATCTCGACGCCAAGGAGAAGAAATACATGGACGAGTGTGGTGCTGCCAACTTCTTCGGTATCAAGAACAACACCTACGTTACTCCTAAGTCAACATCTATCCTCCCTTCAATCACCAACAAGAGCCTCATGCAGCTCGCTGAGGACTTCGGTCTGAAGGTAGAGCGTCGCCCTATCCCGGAAGAGGAGCTGGAGACTTTCGAGGAGGCAGGAGCATGCGGAACAGCAGCCGTTATCAGCCCTATCTCTTATATCGACGACCTCGACACCGGCAAGCGCTACACATTCAGCAAGGATGGCAAGCCAGGTCCTATCTCACACAAGCTCTACACACATCTGCGCAACATCCAGTATGGTATCGAGCCTGACACACACGGATGGACTAAGGTGATTATCGACTAAGATAAAGTATAGATAATTCGATATACTCTCAAGGCAAAAATACATGAGGCAGGAATTTGGTAGATGGTTCTTGGATGTGGCGAAATATATTCTGACTGCATTGTTGTTATCTTCTTTCTTCGGAGAGATGAACAATATATACTACACAATTCTCGCTTTTTGTATTTTTGCCTTGTGTTTATTAGTAGGGGCTTTGTTGTTAAACCCAAATCTTTCATTAGGGCTTGCTTGGATTTTGTTTTTTAGAAGAGTGGATTTAGTTTGACTTTTAATGAGTAATAGCGAGCTATTGCGAATTAAAAACAAGCAAAAGACGCCTTATAAAAATCAAAAGACAACAAGCAGTAATTAAAAACCAAACTAAACGTCCTAATGATAGTTTTGGGTTAACGGAAAAGATTATGATAAAACTATTGACAGTAGGTCTGATGGTCGTTTTCGCAATAATAGTGGCCCTCGTCACAATAAAAAAAGAAGAAAAGGACCAAACACGGACAAAACGTTGAACACTGAACCACGTACAACATCATAAATGAGTAAAGGAAAACTACAGAAATTCGCAGAGATGGAGACATTCAAGAATGTCTTCCAGTATCCATATTCAGTAATCGAAAACGTGCCCTTTGAGATGAAGGGCAAATGGCGCGAGGAATATTTCCACAACCAGAACCCCATTGTCCTGGAGCTGGGCTGTGGCAAGGGAGAATACACAGTGGGACTGGCGCGCATGTTCCCCGACGTAAATTTCATCGGAGTCGACATCAAGGGAGCGCGCATGCACACCGGAGCAAAGCAGGCTCTGGAGGAAGGACTCCAAAACGCCGCTTTCCTGCGCACCAACATCGAGATAATCGACCGCTTCTTCGCCCCGGGCGAGGTGCAGGAGATATGGCTCACCTTCAGCGACCCGCAGATGAAGAATCCGCGCAAGCGTCTCTCCAGCACATATTTTATGGAGAGATACCGCCGCTTCCTCGTAGACGGAGGACTCGTGCATCTGAAGACAGACTCCAATTTCCTTTTCACATACACCAGACTCATGGTGGAGAAAAACGCGCTGCCCGTATTGATGCAGACCGAAGACCTCTACCACGACCAGTCGCTCGACAACGACACCCGTTCTATCCTCTCCATCCACACATATTATGAAAACCAGTGGATAGACCGCGGACTGAACATCAAATACCTCAAATTCCGTCTGCCGGCCGCCGGCACTCTCGAAGAGTCTGACGTGGAAATCCCGCTCGACGAATACCGTAGCTACAAGCGCACGAAGCGTAGTGGAAAGGATTCGGCAAAGTGACCCATCTATATTTTGCAGGATAAATAAAAAACGCTAACTTTGCAGTGACGTCTGTGAGGTTGGCGCTTTTTCGTATGGCGACAGTCCGCGGCGCCTGCCGTTTCGCGGCATTCCCGGCGTGGCATCCCCGTTTAGTGTGGGGCGTGTCAGCGGCGCGGTCAGTCTGCTATGCGGTTATCTTCAATGAAAATAAATTCAAGACAGAAATGACATTATATCCAAAACTCATTACCGATGCGTTGCAGACCGTGACGTATCCAGGCACCAAGAAGAATCTCATCGAGAGCGAGATGCTCGCCGACGACGTGCGTATCGCCGGCAGCAGCGTGTCGTTCACGCTCATCTTCCCCCGCGACACCGACCCGTTCCTGAAATCCACAGTCAAGGCTGCCGAGGCGGCCATCCGTTATGCTGTGAGCCAGCACGAAGGCGACGACTCCGGCAAGGAGATGACCATCGACATCAAACTGGAATATAAGTCCAAGCCGCGCCCTGAAGTGGGCAAGCTGCTCCCGGAGGTGAAAAACGTCATCGCCGTAAGCTCCGGAAAGGGCGGAGTGGGCAAGAGCACCGTGTCGGCAAACCTCGCCATCTCGCTCGCCCGTCTGGGCTACAAGGTGGGACTGCTCGACACCGACATCTTCGGTCCGTCGATGCCAAAGATGTTTGACGTTGAGGACGAGCGTCCGTATGCCGTGCCGGTGGACGGCCGCCAGCTCATCCAGCCGATAGAGAAATATGGAGTGAAGCTCCTGAGCATCGGATTCTTCGTGAATCCCGACACCGCAACGCTGTGGCGAGGCGGTATGGCATCCAATGCCCTGAAGCAGCTCATCGCCGACGCCAACTGGGGCGACCTCGACTATTTCGTCCTCGACACGCCGCCGGGCACCAGCGACATCCATCTCACTCTGCTCCAGACCCTCGCCATCACGGGAGCCGTGATTGTGAGCACTCCGCAGAGCGTTGCCCTCGCCGACGCCCGCAAGGGTATCGACATGTATCGCAACGACAAGGTGAACGTGCCCATCCTCGGAATGGTGGAGAACATGGCATGGTTTACTCCTGCCGAACTGCCAGAAAACAAATACTACATCTTCGGCAAGGAGGGCTGCAAGAAATTGGCTGAAGAGCTCAATATCCCGCTGCTCGCACAGATTCCTCTCGTGCAGAGCATCTGTGAGGACGGCGACAAGGGAATGCCGGCGGCTTGCCATCCGGAGAGCATCACCGGACAGGCGTTCCTCAATCTCGCACAGGCAGTGGTGACAATGGTAAACCGCCGCAACCGCGAGCAGCCCAAGACCAAGATCGTGCCCGTGAAGGAGTGACGGCTTCCCCACCCGGTATGCCCTGGGCAGAAGGGATGGGGAGTGGAATGAGAACTGAAATACTGTGCAGACAGTAATGAAAACCCGATATGCGGTCTGATGACCGTTCTATAATCAAGCAGGGAGGATACGAGATCATGACCCAAAGAAGATATCCAATAGGAATACAGACGTTCAGCAAAATCAGAGAGAACGATATGTTGTATATAGACAAGACGGAGTATATATACAACATGGCACATGCTGCCGGAACGTATTATTTCCTCAGCCGTCCGCGACGCTTCGGCAAGTCGCTTCTCGTATCCACCATGCAGAGCTATTTCGAGGGAAGGCGAGACCTCTTCAGAGGACTGGCGATAGAGAAGCTGGAAAAGGAATGGACGGAATATCCCGTTGTCCTTCTCAGCATGGCAGGGGCCAAACACATGGATGTGGAGGGACTGCAGGAGTATCTGCTATATATACTGAAGGTGAATGAGGAACGCTTCGGAGTGGAATTCCATTCCGCGGCGCCCAATCTCAGGCTGACAAACCTCATCATGGCTGTTTATGAGAAGACCGGGCGACAGGTGGTGGTGCTTATCGACGAATACGACGCCCCGCTCCTCGATGTGGCGCATGAAGAGTCACAACTCGTGGCGATGCGCGACATCATGCGCAATTTCTACAGTCCGCTCAAAGACTGCGACCCATATCTGCGCTTCGTCTTCCTCACCGGCATCACGAAATTCTCGCAGCTCAGCATCTTCAGCGAACTGAACAATATCAGCAACATCTCCATGAAGGATGACTATGCCGGCATTTGCGGCATAACGGAAACGGAACTGTTGGACGACATGCAGGACGGCATCGCCGGTCTGGCTCAGGCCAACGAGCTGACGCCGCGGCAGGTGGTGGCAAAGCTGAAGGAGAATTACGACGGCTATCATTTCTCGGCGCATTCGCCGGGAGTGTTCAATCCCTTCAGCCTGCTCAGCAGCTTCGCCAACAAAGACTTCGATTCCTACTGGTTCGCATCGGGCACACCCACATATCTCGTCAATATGTTGCAGAGATTCAATGTGCAGCCGGCGAGCCTGCAGCGGATGTGTGCCAAGTCGTCGGCTTTCGACTCGCCGACGGAAACCATGAAGACCATCACGCCGCTGCTCTATCAGAGCGGCTATATCACCATCAAGGGCTACGACAAGATAAGCCAGCTATACACCCTCGACCTGCCTAACAAGGAGGTGAAGGTGGGGCTCTTCGAGAGTCTGCTGCCCAACTATCTCGACGGCTCGTATGCCGAGCAGGGTGATGTGGCGATAGCCCGGATGTCGGTGCTCATCCGCCAGAACGACATCGACGGTGCCTTGAGGCTGCTGCAGACATTCCTCGCCACGGTGCCATACTGCAACGTGACGAATCATGAGGGGCATTATCAGCAGATGCTTTTCATCATCTTCACGCTGCTCACTCATTATGTGGTGGATGTGGAGGTGCACACGCCAAAGGGCAGGGTGGATATCGTGATGCTTACTGCCGACCGCCTTTACCTGATAGAACTGAAACTCAACAAGGATGCCGATGCTGCCATGAAGCAGATAGACCTGAAGAACTATGCCGATCGCTTTGCCCTTTCTGGCAAGCTGATTACTAAGGTGGGCATCAATTTCGACTCTTCCGTCGGCAATATCACCGACTGGCGGATAGCCTGATCTGTTGTGCTATTCACTGATTGTCTGATAGCCTGACCTGTTGTTCTTTTTACCGATTGTCGGATAGCCAGGCTTCCATGTTGTTCTATTTTTCCTTAAAACCCTATAATTTTATGTTAGTTAAATATTAAGTAACGTAAATTTTTTCAGTCGTTGCTAAAAAGAAAGTAAATTTGCAAAATGGAAAGACAGGCTTTTATTTAGTGACAATTTAAACATCAGCAATATGAACAAGAAAGTATTGATACCATTGGTAGTAGTGGGGGTGCTGCTCCTCGGCGGAATAGCTTATCTCACGATGAGTCTGCAGAAAGAGAAACAGGCTAACAAGGCAATGCAGGAGCTCGCCGAGATGGACAAGAAAGAGATGGAGAACGAATACCAGCAGTTTGCCGACCAGTATTCGGAGATGAAGACACGCATCAACAACGATTCCATCGTGGCACAGCTCACCCGCGAACAGGAACGCACCGAAGCTCTGCTGCAGGAACTCAAAAACGTGAAGAGCAGTGACGCTCGCGAGATAGCACGCCTCAAGAAAGAGCTTGCCACATGCCGTGCCGTAATCCGCAGCTACGTGCTCGAGATCGACTCCCTCAACCGTCTCAACCAGAACCTCACAGCTGAGAACACCCGTGTGAAGGGACAGTATGAGGAGGCCACCCGACAGATCGAAGGTCTCAACTCCGACAAGGCATCACTCTCTGAGAAGGTGGCAATCGCCGCACAGCTCGACGCCACCGGCATCACCATGGGAGCCAAGAAGAAAAACGGAGCCAAGAAGAACGTGAAGAAAATCAAGGATGCCAAGCTCATCACCGTGGGATTCACCATAACACGAAACGTTACAGCCCAGAACGGCAAGCGCCAGCTCTATGTCAGAATCACCACGCCGGCTGGTGGAGTGATGGGAGCCAGCGGATCGTTCAAGTATGAAAACCGTTCGCTGCAATACACCATGGCGAAGACCATCGAATATACCGGCAACGAGACTCCGGTGACTATGTACTGGAACGTGAGCGAGACTCTCAACCCCGGCACATACAGTGTGAGCGTATTCGCCGACGGCAACCTCATCGGACAGCGCAACTTCACATTCAAATAATGAGTAGACAAGTAGACACAAGATACGAGTAAACAAGGAGTCCGCACTGCTAATTTCCTCGTCAACTCGTCAACTTGTAAACTTGTCAACTTGCGATAATTATATTATAATGAACAGATTAAAAGCAACGATAGTCCTCTCCCTCCTCGCCGCAGCTGCTGTGGCGCAGGAGACGGACCATCACGAAACACAACACACGATAGAGTGTGAGGCGCGTGTGGCGTCGCCCCAGGTGCAGGCAGCACGCAGGGTGATGGCCGGCGGACCGCTCTCCCTGCAGACCTGCCGCGACATGGCGTTGGGCTACAACAAGACGCTCGCATCTAAACGCGTGCAGCGAGAGATGGCGGCACAGATGAGAAAGTCGGCTCGCACGAAATATCTGCCGAGCCTCGATGTGATGGGCGGTGCGATCTTCTCAAGCCGTGAGATTTCAATCCTCAACAACACCCAGAAGTCCACACTCAAGAACATCGGCACCTCGCTCGGCGGACTGCTCGGCATCAGCGACCCCAAACTGCAGGGAACGCTGAACCATCTGGGACAGGATGTGGTGGACGGCTTCCGCACCAACAACCGCGCCATGTATATGGCTTCGGCAATGGTGACGCAGCCGATATATATGGGTGGAGCCATCACGGCGGCAAACAATATCGCCGACATCAACGAGAAGATGGCTGCCGTAAACGAGGAGCTGGCACGCCAGAACACGCTGCAGAACATCGACCAGACTTACTGGACCGTGGTGTCGCTCCGCCATAAACTCAACCTCGCCAACAGCTTCCTGCAGCTCGTGCAGAAACTCGACGACGACGTGCAGAAGATGATCACGGCGGGAGTGGCTACCAAGGCTGACGGACTCAAGGTCAGCGTGAAGGTGAACGAGGCGGAGATGGCGGTGACGCAGGTGGAAGACGGTCTCTCGCTTGCCAAGATGCTCCTCTGCCAGACCTGCGGAATGCCTGTGGAGTCTGACATCACGCTTGCTGACGAGGCGGCTTCGGCTATCGCCATCGAAGAGGATTCGGTAAACGGTGCCGACACCGTGGCATACTGGTATCGCCCCGAACTGGAACTCCTCTCCAATACCGTGGACATCAGCCGCCAGGCAACTAAACTCGCCAGGGCTACCTATCTGCCGCAGGTGCTCCTCTCGGGAGGATACCTCATGACAAACCCTAACGTGTACGACGGATTCACAAGGAAGTTCGCCGGCGTCTGGAACGTGGGCGTGGTGGTACGCATCCCCGTATGGCACTGGATGGACGGCACTTACAAGGTGCGCGCCGCCAAGGCTGCCACTACGATTGCCGAACTCGAACTCGCCGAGACGCAGGAGAAGGTGGACCTCCAGGTGAGCCAGTGCAGCTTCAAGCTCAAGGAGGCACGTAAGAAATATGCTATGGCGACGAAAAACGTGGACAAGGCGGAGGAGAACCTTCGCTGTGCCAACGTGGGATTCAAGGAGGGTGTGCTCCAGACCACTGATGTGATGGAGGCGCAGACCGCATGGATGCAGGCGCAGTCGCAGAAAATAGACTCCGAGGTGGAGATAAAGATTGCCCAGGTGAACCTCAAGAAGGCTATCGGACAGATGTAGGACTGGCCTCAAACCCATCCTTGCCTCAAACACATCCTAACCTTCCCCAAGGGAAGGGACTGGTTACTACAGCTAATTGTCATCAGCCCCCTCTCGTTCTCCCCCGTAGGGGAGATGCTGGTTACTCCGTTTGCGGATAAGTAACTGATAATAAGCTATCTACAGACAATAGTCTGATAGCCGATGGTATCTGTCCCTCCCCTACGGGGGAGGCTAGGTGGGGGCTGTTGTTGATTTGCTGTAATCAAGATACAGAGTAACTTGTCCCTTCCCTTGGGGAAGGTTAGGATGGGTTTGAGAACGACAGGGGGCTGAATTGATTGGCAGAGAAACTTGTCCCGTCCCTTTAGTGGAGGTTAGGAGAAGCTTCTTTTAAGGAAAACCGATAGTGAGCTGATTTTTTGCAACATAAGTAAAAACAATGGAAAATAAAGCACAAAAGAAAAGTATAGCATTGGCAATCGCCGGATTCACCGCGGTTGTCGTATTGGCAGGACTGATAGGCTATTTCACCCTCGGCAGCCAGCCCGACATCATTCAGGGTGAAGTGGAAGTGGCAGAATACAGGGTATCGAGCAAGGTGCCCGGCAGAATTCTCGAACTCAGAGTGAAAGAGGGCGACTACGTACACGTGGGCGACACCCTCGCCATCCTCGACGCTCCCGAAGTGGAGGCTAAGAAGGCACAGGCTCTCGGAGCCGAAGACGCGGCATCGGCAATGAAAGACATGGCAGATAACGGTGCGCGCCAGCAGCAGATACAGGGTGCCTACGAACTCTGGCAGCAGGCAAAGGCGGGTCTCGACATTGCCAAGAAGACCTACGACCGTGTGCAGCGCCTCTTCGGCGAGGGAGTGATGAGCGCACAGAAGCGCGATGAGGCTTTCGCCGCCTACAAGGCTTACGAGGCACAGGAGAAGGCTGCCAAGAGCCAGTATGACATGGCCAAGGAGGGTGCACGCAAAGAGGAGCGCGCTGCCGCCGCCGCACAGGTGAGCCGTGCCCGTGGTGCAGTGCAGGAGGTGAACTCATACATCCACGAAACGGTGCAGATAGCACAGGTGGAGGGTGAGGTCAGCGACATCTATCCCAACGTGGGAGAACTCGTCGGAACCGGTTCGCCTATCATGAGCATATCGGTGATGAGCGACATGTGGGGAACCTTCAACGTGCGCGAAGACCAGCTCTCGGGCATGAAGGTGGGTTCTGAATTCACCGCCTATTCGCCAGCCTTCAAGAAAGACATCAAGATGAAGGTGTACTACCTCAAAGACCAGGGCAGCTACGCCGTGTGGAAGGCCACGAAGTCTAACGGACAATACGACCTCAAGACCTTTGAGGTGAAGGCGCGCCCCGTGGGCAAGACCGATGGTCTGCGTCCGGGAATGACGCTCGTGATAAAGTAATTGCCCACCCCACACATCTCCCTCTCCATGTCTCTTCGGCAGCGGTGGGGGAGAAACCACAACCCGATATAAAATGACTCAGACAAAGCATACAGATCCGCTGACCGCAGAACAGGGCGAGGGCATGCAGACCCCTGCCGGACGCACGGGGTTCATTGCCGTTTTCCTGCGCGAGCTGCATATCATATTCACCACGCCGGTGTATCTGATATGCATGTTCCTGCTGCCCATGTTCGTCATGGTGTTCTTCACCACGCTCATGGACCAGGGACAGCCCAACAAGATGCCGGTGGGAATAGTAGACCTCGACAACACCGTCACCACACGCCAGCTCACCCGTAAGCTCGACGCCTTCCAGAACACCGATGTGGTGGCATACTACAACAGTGTGGACGAGGCGCGACTGGCGATGCAGCGCAACGAAATCTACGGATTCATGTATTTCCCCAAGGGAACCACCGACAAGCTGCTCGCCTCACGTCAGCCCAAGATCTCCTTCTATTATTCATACACCTCGCTCACGGCAGGCGCACTGCTCTACAAAGACCTCAAGACCATAGCGACGCTCGGTTCGGCTGGTGTCGGCTCTGCCACGATGCAGGCCAGGGGATACACACAGAAGCAGATAATGGCGTTCTTGCAGCCCATCGTCGTTGACCTACACGCCGTGAAGAACCCGTGGACCAACTATAACTTCTATCTCACCACGATGCTCGTGCCGGGATGCCTCATGCTCTTCATCTTCCTGCTCACGCCTTATTCGCTCGGCACGGAACTGAAGTTCAACCGTGCCCGGAAGCTCCTCCTTGTGGCAGGGGACGACAAATGGACGCTGCTGCTCGGCAAGCTGCTGCCGCAGACGCTGATATTCCTCAGCGTCTTCTATCTCTATTCTCTGTATGTCTACGGCATCCTCGGATTCCCACACAGCGGAGGAACATTCCATATCCTCCTGCTCGGACTCCTCGCCGTCACGGCATCCCAGGGATTCGGGGCATTCATGTTCGGACTCATGCCGTCGCTCAGAATGTCGATGAGCACCTGTTCCTTGTGGGCTGTGCTCAGCTTCTCGCTCGTCGGGACGGCGTTCCCCGTCTTCGCCATGGATCCTGCCATCGAAGGCATAGCACAGATGTTCCCGCTGCGGCATTATTTCCGCATCTATCAGACGAGCGTATTCAATGATTTCCCCCTCTCTTACGCATGGGTCAACCTCGTGGCGATGATTGCCTTCTCGCTGCTGCCGATGCTGGTGGCTGGCAACATACGCAAGGCGATGAGGGAATATAAGTATATGGAATAGTGCGTCCCGGATTCTGTGGATGTATGATTTCCGATAACGCCAAATGAATGACAACAATGAACAAGTTTTTCAACATACTGCGCGACACTTGCTATATCTGCCTGCAGGAACTCAAGAATGTGTTCCGCGACCAGGGCGTGCTCATCTTCCTCGTCGTGGTGCCGCTGGCATATCCGCTCCTGTATTCGTGGATATACAACAATGAAGTGGCGCGCGAGGTGCCCGTGGCGATAGTCGACCTTTCGCATAGCCACACCAGCCGCGAATTCACCCGTATGATAGACGCCTCGCCCGACACCCGCGTGGCTCTGCGATGCAACAGTCTCGACGAGGCGCGCCAGCGCATTGGCCGTGGCGATGCCTACGGAGTGGTATACTTTCCTGAGGATTTCCAGACCAAGCTCAACCGCATGGAGCAGACCCACGTGGGGGTATACTGCGACATGAGCATCATGCTTGCCTACAAGGCGATTTTCCAGACTTGCGTGGCTATTCAAGGCGAACTGAACTCCAGGATTCAGGTGAAGCTCTCGGGCAACTACACCGAGCGCGAGAACGAGATCACCACCCGGCCGCTCGACTTCCAGGAGGTGCCGATATTCAACAACACGGCGGGATATGGCAACTTCATCATCCCCGGAGTGCTCATGCTCATCATCCAGCAGACGCTGCTCCTGGGTGTGGGAATGGCGGCAGGAACGGCGAGGGAGAAGAACAACTACGGATTTCTCGTGCCTATCCACCGTCGCTACCGTGGCGTGATGCGCATCGTGTGGGGCAAGGCGATGGCATACCTGATGATATACGTTGTGATGGCGGCATACCTCTTGTGTGCCGTACCGTATTTCTTCAATTTCATCAGTCTTGTCACGCTGAGCCAGCTGGCTCTCTTCTCCTTGCCATATCTTCTCTCGTGCATATTCTTCAGCATGACGCTCTCGGTAATGATGCGCTATCGTGAGAACGTGATGCTCCTTGTGGTCTTCTCCTCCGTCATGCTCCTTTTCATGTCGGGAGTATCGTGGCCGCAGAGCAACATCCCGGCTTTCTGGCAGGGTGTGTCGTGGCTCTTCCCATCCACCTTCGGCATCCGTGGCTTCGTGAGGATGAATTCCATGGGAGCCACCCTCACCGACGTCTCCACCGAATACCGTGCCCTCTGGATCCAGACAATCGTATATTTCGTCCTTGCCCACGAAGTCTACCGCTTCAATATCGCCAAGGCACGCCATGCCATCCACCACCGCCTCCTCCACCTCCGCTCCAAAACCGTCCCTTCCTCTGAGGATAACCAATCCTGACCTTCAAACCAATCCTGACCTTTAAACCCATCCTGACCTTTAAACCCATCCTGACCTTCCCCAAGTGAAGGAACAGGTTACTCTGGTTAAATGACATCAGCCCCCACCTATCCTCCCCCGTAGGGGAGGGACAGATACCCTTGCAAGTAATATTATCTTCAGTAGTCGTCTGATTATCAGTGGCTTATCAATAGCAATAGTAACTGTCCCTCCCCTACGGGGGAGGCTAGGTGGGGGCTGATATGATTGTTTGAAGAAGTCTGATTATCAGTGGTTTATCAATAGCAATAGTAACTGTCCCTCCCCTACGGGGGAGGCTAGGTGGGGGCTGATATAATTGTCTGAATAAGTCTTTGACAAAACATAGTAACCTTCCCCAAGTGAAGGAACAGGTTACTCTGGTTAAATGACATCAGTCCCCACCTATCCTCCCCCGTAGGGGAGGGACAGATACCCTTGCAAGTAATATTTATCGTCAGTAGTCGTCTTATTATCAGTGGTTTATCAATAACAATAGTAACTGTCCCTCCCCTACGGGGGAGGCTAGGTGGGGGCTGATATGATTGTTTGAAGAAGTCTGATTATCAGTGGTTTATCAATAGCAATAGTAACTGTCCCTCCCCTACGGGGGAGGCTAGGTGGGGGCTGATATAATTGTCTGAAGAAGTCTTTGACAAAACATAGTAACCTTCCCCAAGTGAAGGAACAGGTTAGTCTGGATATTGCCATCAGCCCCCACCTATCCTCCCCCGTAGGGGAGGGACAGATACCCTTGCAAGTAATATTATCGTCAGTAGTCGTCTGATTATCAGTGACTTATCTATAGCAATAGTAACTGTCCCTCCCCTACGGGGGAGGCTAGGTGGGGGCTGATATGATTGTTTGAAGAAGTCTGATTATCAGTGGCTTATCAATAGCAATAGTAACTGTCCCTCCCCTACGGGGGAGGCTAGGTGGGGGCTGATATGATTGTTTGAAGAAGTCTGATTATCAGTGGTTTATCAATAACAATAGTAACTGTCCCTCCCCTACGGGGGAGGCTAGGTGGGGGCTAATGTGATTGTCTGAAGAAGTCTTTGACAAAGTATAGTAACTTGTTCCTTCCCTTTGGGAAGGTCAGGATGGGTTATCCTACGTGGAATGTTAGGATGGGTTCGAGACCGAGGGTGGGGGCTGATGCCATCAGACTTGTTCTCATTTTCTGTCATTATACTTGCGGTTTATCGCTCGATATGTTTGCGAGTTGGTGACGCATCCCCTCCTCTCTACACTGTTTTTTGTCCCGTTTTTGGGCAAGCACGTTGCCCAAGTGGGGCAAGCACGTTACCCAACAAGGGCAAGCACGTTGCCCCACCTGGGCACATTTCCTTCTCCTCTCGTGCCCAATATCCCACTTTTTCATCACACCAATATCTTCCTATTTCTTTCCCTTTCCCCGGCAACGCAATCTCCCCAATCTGCCATCCCTTCCCATTACCTTTCACCCCATCATTCCCCATCCACTTCCGTCCTCGCCGGCAGTCATAAAACTGTATGAAATCCTCCAGACGGCATCTGGACAATTGCCCGACACCTTTCCGTCAAACACTCCCGGTCCTGCCAGTCGGCAGTGTGTGGATAATCCCAAATCGGTCATTAGGGCTTGCTTGTATTTTGGAATTTTAGAAGAGTGGATTTTGTTTGGGGGTTAATGAGTAATAGCGGGCTATTGCGAATTAAAAACAAGCAAAAGACGCCTTATAAAAAACAAAAGACTGCAAGCAGTCATTAAATATTTCTATAAACGTCCTAATGACCGATTGGGGATAATAGTAGTGAATGGGAGAGTGTAGTGTTCTTATTGTTACATCTTGTTAAAGAATCATTCTTTGTCTCTACTTTGTCATTAAAAATCATTATATTTGCATTTAAAGCAATATAGTGACTGTATGGAAGAATTAAATCAATTAAAACTTGTATTGGTAAAGAATAAAAAGACCAATAAATGGCTTGCGGAACAGTTGGGTGTTAATCAAACTACTGTTTCAAAATGGTGTACCAATACGACACAGCCTGATTTGGCAACACTGAAGCGAATTTCAGAGTTGCTGAATGTCAATGTAAGCGAAATAATTAACTTTGACTAAATCTATATTTATGGGAAATTCTAACTTCAATGAGAATACCAGGGTACAAGTGCCTGCAGCTCTCCATCTATGTAAGTTGGGCTATACCTACTTGGACAATATCAATGCATATGATACCAAGACTAATATATTGATAGACGTTTTTCTGAATGCAGTCAAACGTCTGAATCCGTCTTTGTCAAGTCAGGAAGTCTCTTTGTTGTTTTCAAAGACTGTAAACGTCGCAAACAATGATGATTTGGGGCGCGAGTTGTATCAGATGCTTTCTTCCAATAACGGAATAAAACTTATTGACTTTGACAATCCTGACAACAACGATTGGCACGTTACCACGGAGTTTACTTGTGAAAACGAAGATACGGAGGACAATTTCCGTCCTGATATCACCTGTTTCATCAATGGCATGCCACTGGCTTTTATCGAGGTGAAGAAGCCCAATAATCATGAGGGTATTTTGGCGGAGCGTGAACGCATAAACACCCGAATGAGCAAGGCGTGCTTCCGCCGCTTCTTCAACGTTACGCAGTTGATGATATTCTCCAACAATCAGGAGTACGACAATGAGAGCCGTGTGCCTATCCAGGGTGCATTCTATTGCTGCTCTGCTAAGGGAAAGGCTTTCTTCAATGTGTTCCGTGAGGAGAACAAAACGTTTGTTACCAATTATCCCTATCATGAAATAACGGATGAGGACGAATATAAGGTATTGAAGCATCGCAACTGTGTGGTCATAAAGAACCTTAAGGAGTATCAGACCAACAAGGATGTCAATACTCCCACCAACCGTATCATTACTTCAATGCTCAGCAAGGAGCGTTTTCTGTTCCTGCTTCGCTATGGCATAGCCTACGTTGAGCGCAAGGTGGAATTGGAAGACGGCACACAGAGTACCATGCTGCAAAAGCAAATTATGCGCTATCAGCAGATGTTCGCTTCTTATGCCATCCGCCGTACATTGAATAATGGAGTAAAGAGTGGTATCATTTGGCACACACAGGGTAGCGGCAAGACGGCTTTGGCTTATTACAGTGTTCGCAGCCTTACTGACTTCTTTGCTAAGAAGAATATTGTGGCTAAGTTTTATTTCATTGTTGACCGCATCGACCTGATGGAACAGGCTACTGACGAGTTTGCTGCTCGCGGTCTTATCGTGCATAATGCCAAGAGCCGTGAAGAACTGATGAAGGACATTGCAAGCCGGTCTATCACACAGAACAACGAAGGCAAGTTGGAGATCATGGTGGTCAACATCCAGAAGTTTAAGGAGGACAAGGCCAAGGTATTGGTTGACGACAGTTACAGCACCAACCTTCAACGTATATTCTTTATCGACGAGGCGCACCGTGGGTATAATCCCAAGGGCAGCTTCCTTGCCAATTTGCTCGAGGCTGACAAAAACGCTGTGAAGATTGCGCTCACCGGCACGCCGCTTCTAAAGGAGGAGCGCGAGTCGTGGCGCGTCTTCGGCGACTATATCCATACTTATTATTATGACAAGTCAATCGCTGACGGCTATACTTGCAAACTGATGCGCGAGCCTGTCGAGACGATATACAAGGAGAAGATTGAGGACATCCTCGACAAACTGGCGGGAAGTGTGCAGGTTAAGAAGTCTGACATTGACCGCAACAAGATTATCGAGGATGACAGCTATCTCAATGCGTTGCTCGACTATATAATATCCGACTTCCGCCGTTTCCGCAGGGAGCAGAACGACGATTCTGTCGGAGCGATGATTGTCTGCAAGACTAACCCTCAGGCAAGGGAGATGTTCCGCCTGTGGCAGGAGCGGTTCCATAATGCGGAGAATATATGGCACCATAAGGAGGAACAGCTCGGAATGGCAGCTGAACCGATGGTTTTGCCTTCCGGTTACATACCTTTGACGGCTTCGCTTATCCTGCATGACGAGGGTGACAAGATGGAGCGTAAGGAATATATCGAGGGTTTCAAAAAGCTACAGGAGGTAGATGTGCTCATTGTCAACAAGATGCTTCTCACTGGTTTTGACGCTCCGCGTCTGAAGAAGTTGTATCTTGGACGATCTCTCGACGGACATGACCTTTTGCAGGCTTTGACTCGTGTCAACCGCCCTTACCATGATTTCAAATATGGCTATGTGGTTGACTTCGTGAACATCAAGGAGAATTTTGATGCCACTAACGACCGCTACCTGCGTGAACTTAACCGCACTACTGATGACGCTGGTGCCGGACAGAACAATATCGCCAATGACGTGATGGTGACTAAGGAGGAGGTGGAAGCCAAGATTAAGCAGGTAAAAGGTGTGCTATTCAACTTCACTACCGACAATATGGAGGAGTTCCGCAAACAGATTGACGAGATTGACAATAAGGACAGTCTGTATGAGCTGCGCAACACGCTTTCGGAGGCGAAGGCTATTGTCAATCAAGTTCGTTCTTTCGGCGACGAGGAGACGAAAAAGAAACTTGATTCTCTTCCCACAGGCACCATTCCTACGCTTATCACTGAGGTAACACACCGCATTGAGCGCATCAATCTTCTTGAGAATACGGAGCATAAGGCTGACGTGTCGGGCATCATTAACGTTGCGCTTTCTGAGCTGGAATTTGAATTCAAGAAAGGAATGCCTGAGGAAATGCGCATCATCGTCAACGATATCCGTGAACGGTGTGAGCGTGTGCAGGCTGAGTTTGAGGCGAACTTTGACACAAAGGAGGACAAATATGTGATTCTTGCCGACGAGTTTCGCGAGTATTTCCGCAAAAAGGGCTTTGTGCCAAAGGATACGGCTGATGCGAAAGAGAGCATACAATATATGGACGAGGTGATGAAGAAAATAAGGGAAATCAACCGACGCAACCGTATTTTGAAAAGCAAGTACAAGGGCGACGAGCGGTTTGTACGCATACACAAACGCATCGAGGAGCAAAACGAAAAGCGCGAAAAGCCTATCATCTCTAAACAGGAATATGAGATTGCGGAGAACCTTGCCAATATGAAGCAGGACATTGACCGCATGATTTTTCTCGACATCAACAAGCTCGACAATGTGCCGGCTTTCCAGCAGGATGTGCTTGCCATCATTGGCAAGGAACTCCTGAAGATGCACATAAGGGCTGACATCAAAGACCGCAAGTTTATCAATAATCTCATCACAACTGAATATTTACAACAACGCAACTACGCATATTAAATAATGAGCAACATCAATATATCGGAGGCTACTATTGCCCTCATTGATTCTCTGAAGAGCACTACCGGGGCTTTCGGCTTGGCTGGTACGGGCAGTGAATACAAGATTGTAACGGAGATGTTCCTTTACAAGTTTTTCAACGACAAGTTCGGCTATGAGGCCAAACGCGACGAGGTGTATGGCGAGCGGTTGAGAAACGCTGAAAAATGGGATGCCGAGTATGACTCTTTCACAGAGGATGAGGTGGAGGACTTGTTCAGTTATCTGCCGCACTCGGTGCCACGCATGAAACCTGAGCATACGCTTTCGCATCTTTACAACTCTGCCACTAAGGGCGACTTCTCTACGCTGCTCGACGCTACGCTCGTTGACATCGCCTCCCTCAATGCCGACACTTTCTCTGTATCTACTTCGGGCAAGAGTAAGGTGAACATTTTCTTTCCGCTTACCACTTATGTTACTGACACGCAGAAGCGTGACGAGTTTGCCAAGGCGCTGATGCGTAATGTGGCTTCGTTCAACTTTGAGGATGTGTTTGATGAGAAATACGATTTTTTCTCTCATATCTTCGAATATCTTCTGAAGGGCTTTAACAATGCCGGTGGTGGCAAGTATGCAGAATATTACACGCCTCGTGCCATTGCGCAGGTGATGGCTCGGCTGCTGGTTGGCGATAATGCTGATCTTCGTGGCATCACTTGCTATGACCCGTCGGCTGGTACTGGTACGCTGCTCATGGCGCTCGCCCATCAGATTGGTGAGGACAGATGCTCCATCTATTCGCAGGATATTTCGGAGAAGTCGTCGGAGATGCTTCGTCTTAATCTTATTCTCAACAATTTTGCGGCTTCGCTGCCTAACGTGGTGCAGGGAAACACGCTCACTGAGCCTTCGCACAAGGAGAGCAACGGGGTGCTGAAGAAGTTTGACTTCATCGTCAGCAACCCTCCGTTCAAGCTCGATTTCCCTGAATACCGTGACACGCTTGCTGCTGATACCATCCGCTTTTGGGCTGGCGTTCCTAACGCTGTGAAAAAGGTTGATCCCAACAAGCCGAAGATGGCTATATACACTTGCTTCATCCAACATCTGCTTAACTCGCTGAAACCTACGGGTAAGGGTGCCATTGTCATTCCTACTGGATTTATCACTTCCAAGAGTGGTGTGGAGAAGCGTATTTTGCAGCGCATTGTGGACGAGAAATGGGTGTATGGCTGCGTTTCCATGCCGTCAAACGTGTTTGCAACTACAGGTACCAATGTCTCCGTGCTGTTCTTTGACAAATCGGCAAAGAGCGAGAAGGTGATTCTTATTGACGCAAGCAAGCTGGGTGAGGAATACAAGGAGGGTAACAACCAGAAGCGAAGACTCCGCGATTTTGAGATTGACAAGATCGTGAACACATTCCAGAACAAGGAGGCTGTTGATGACTTCTCGGTTGCTGTTACATACGATGAAATCAAAGAGAAAGGATATAGCCTGTCTGCCGGACAGTATTTCGACATCAAGATTGACTATGTGGACATCACCGAGGAGGAGTTCAACAAGCGCATGGACGAATACAAGACAACGCTGAAAGCACAGTTTGAGGAGAGTCACCGCCTCGAAGAAGAGATTCTGAAGCAGTTGGATAGTATCAACTTTAATGAAAACGTAGGGAAGGAACACGACGATGAGTAACGAGATCCAATATCTTCTGTATAGCATGCCGGATGCTGACGGCAAGGTGCAAGTGGTTATCAAGGGCGAGACGCTTTGGTGTACCCAAAAGGCTATGGCACAACTCTTTGGTGTTGGTGTTCCTGCCATAAGCAAGCATCTGAAGAATATCTTTGAAGAGGGGGAACTTGTAGCGGATTCAGTTATTTCCAAAATGGAAACAACTGCCGCTGACGGCAAAAACTACACCACGACATATTATTCCTTGGATGCAATTATCGCCGTAGGCTATCGCGTGTCTTCTCTGAAAGCCACACGTTTCCGCCAATGGGCTACGAAGATTCTCAATGAGTATATAAAGAAGGGCTTCGCTATGGACGATGAGCGGTTGAAACAAGGAACGGCGGTGTTTGGCAAAGACTACTTCCGTGAATTGCTTGAACGAGTGCGTTCTATCCGTGCAAGCGAGCGTCGCATTTGGCAACAGATTACGGACATCTATGCAGAGTGTAGCACCGACTATGACAAGAACTCTCCGACAACAAAAGATTTCTATGCGATGATACAAAACCGCTTCCACTTTGCCATCACAGGGCAGACCGCAGCGGAGATTATCTATTCAAAGGCAGACCATACGAAAGACCACATGGGATTGACTACATGGAAGAACGCTCCAGACGGGCGTGTCTTAAAGTCGGACGTATCTATCGCCAAGAACTACTTGCAAGAGAAGGAAATCCGACAGCTTGAGCGTGCCGTAACTGGCTTCTTCGACTATATTGAAGACCTCATTGAGCGTGAAAACACGTTCAACATGGCGCAGTTCTCTGCAAGCGTCAATGAATTCTTGACATTCAGACGTTATCAGATATTGCCCGATAAAGGCAAAATATCGGCAGCGCAAGCCAAGAAGAAAGCGGAAGAAGAATATGACATATTCAATAAGACGCAACGCATTGACTCTGACTTCGATAAGGAGATAAGAGGATTGCTGGGTAAGGAATGATACAATTCTGCAAGTACACTTGCCAAATTGATTTTAACAATAGTGCAAGTCTGACTTGCACTATTTCAAATTTATGACTGGCTATGGAATTTAAAAAATACAAGTTGGGAGATTGCTTCCGTATGGCAGAAAATGGTCTTGTTATAAAACAGACAAAAGCAGCTAAAGGAATGCCAATAACACGTATAGAAACACTATCTAATGATTGTTTTAATCGGGATAGATTGGGGTATGGGGATATTTTTGACGAGGAGAAATATTCTCATTACATTTTAGATGATAAGGATTTGCTTATGTCGCATATTAATAGTCGTACATTCCTGGGGAGAACTGTTCTATATCGTAAAAGAAATGGTGAAAAGATTATTCATGGAATGAATGTACTAAGGATTAAAACTAATCAGGACATTCTAGATCCAATATTTGCTTCCTATTTATTTAGAACTAGCCTTTTCAAAAGGCATATAGACAATATTCGTAAGGATGCCATTAACCAATCAAGTTTCGCTCTATCTGACTTAAAGAATATAGAACTATACATACCAACAGTAAAAGAGCAAAATAAAATTGCTTATACTCTTCAACTGTTAGACTCAAAAATAGCCCTCAATCGTCAGATAAATGATAATTTAGAGGCGATGGCAAAGCAACTCTATGACTACTGGTTTGTGCAGTTTGACTTCCCGAATGAGGAGGGAAAACCGTATAAATCGAGTGGCGGAGCTATGGTTTGGAATGAGAAGTTGAAACGAGAGATACCGCAGGGGTGGAGCAATGGCGTATTATCTGATGTTGCCAACATCACGATGGGGCAATCACCTGACGGCTCTTCTTACAATGAAGATGGTGAAGGCATTATTTTCTATCAAGGTAGTACAGATTTTGGACTTCGTTTTCCAGACATTCGACAATACACAACTTCGCCAAGCCGATACGCAAACAAAGGCAGTATTCTTATGAGTGTAAGAGCACCTGTTGGAGCATTGAACATTGCAAATAATGATTGCTGTATTGGCCGTGGCCTTTCTGCCTTATCGTCAAAAATAGGTTCTATGACCCATTTATACTATTTGATGAATGACTTTAGATTAAAGTTTGAAGGAATGAACTCTGCAGGTACGACATTTGGGTCTATAACAAAGGATGAACTATTCTCTCTTCCTGTTATCATTCCTACAAAGTCTGTTATTTCGGAGTTTGAGCAAGTTTGTGAGCCGATATTCGACAAACAAATGATAATTGGTGAAGAAATCAACGCTTTAACTAAGCAGCGTGACGAGTTATTACCTCTCTTAATGAACGGTCAAGCCACGGTAAATTATCATTTATCTGACGATTGACTTTTATTTTTTCGTCAATAGCGACCAAAGAGGCTACTATTTGATTTTGATTTTCGAGGGGGAGATATTCAATCTCTATGGCAGACAACGCATTATCAAGCTGAAGGTTTTTGATGCCAGAAGTCTTCCCCTCGAAATTGAAAAACGCTCCATGATTGTACACGTTCTGCCAATAATAGTAAACGTATAGAGGATTCCATCCTGTCTTCACACGAAAAGCAGTACAAAAGTTAGAACAGACAATATTACCTTTGGCTTTTATCAAATCTTCAGACACATATACAATGCGTCCTGTGGATTGTGTAGGGCTACCGCCCGATTTCTCTATTATCAAATCGCCAGCCTTCAACGTTTTATTTTCTATTGTCTTGTCACAAACGAAGCGCTGTGGTATTCCATTAAAGCAATGGTTAGTTATAGGCACTATGTCTGCGCCCCTAATACAAAACACGGAATTAGGGGTGTCTTCAGCAACCGTTTCTTCACCCCAGTCGCCTGATATAAAAGTTTCTATAATATCTGCTAACTTCATAAGTATTTCTTCTTGAATTTATCTCGCAAAGGTACTCATAAACAAGCAGAATAATGCATTTCTAAACCTTAATTAAGGTATTTGCGGTGTGCAATCTTGACATTTGCCTGATTTACCATAGCATAATGCAGCGTAGTGTCAATTTTCACGTGTCCCAACATCTTTTGCACTTGCTCTATCGGCATACCTTTGTCAATAGCCATTGTGGCCAAAGTCCTACGGAACTTATGAGGATGCACCTTGTTGAGATTTACTTTCTTGCCTAGTTGGCGCAAACGAACTTCTACGCCACTGATGGTTAGTCGGGTATTTGGCGCGTGGAGGCTAACGAACAAAGCAGGATTGGCATCTGTGCGTTGCTCCAAATACCTTTTGAGGTGGATTTTAGTACGTGCGTTGAAATACACCTCACGCTCTTTGTTGCCTTTGCCAAATACTACACACTGGCGTTCTTGGAAGTCTATGTCCTCACGGTTTATCTTCACCAATTCGCCAACACGCATACCTGTACTAAGCAACAAATCAATCATAGCAATGTCACGCAATTCTTGGCAACTGTCACGTAGCACTTCGATATTTTCATCTGTCAGCACCTCTTTCACCAAAGCATCTGTGCGTACCTTGTGTATTCGGCGCACAGGGCTTTTGGTGATATAGTCCTCGTCTTCCAACCAAGAGAAGAAGCTTGAATAGATACGACGTAAGTTGTCAATCGTAACCTTGCTAAGTCCTCGTTGTTCCTGTTGTTCAGCGAGATAGCAACGAATGTCATTGGTTGCAACTTCACATACGTTTTTCTTAACTGCAGCAATTAGCTTCTCAATGGAAGACTTATAATAGTGGATTGTCTTGTCAGAACAGCCCTCCACTTTCTTTGAGGATATAAAAGCGCCGAGAAGTTCAGCGTTTTCCTTATTGCGTTGTTCTTCCTCTGTTGCCTTTGGCGTAATCTCACACTCTGACAGTGCCTTTCGGGTCACATCATTCAGCAATTCCAACTGATTTTCAGTCAAAAACGCTCGCATACCGTCCAAAACGGCTTGTAAAATTGTTTCTTTCATGTCATAAAACTTGTATTGGTCTCTATATAATATAATGGAAGAAAGAAACGATGCTGATAAATGATAATTTACTAATGCTTGACCGTTCATCAAAAGGGGCAGAAGCTCGTCTCGTTGCTTAGTCAACTCTGCAATTTCTTTATTGTTTTTATGTATTTGCCTATATAAAGGTGAAACTTTAGCTGCAAACAACTTCATCATATAGCTTGGTATCTTAATATATTGCAACGAACATAAAGAATTCATTACTAAGCATCTTAAAGTGCTACCCATAGCCGCCTTGTCTGCTTTTATTTGAATTTCGTTTGAGCGCAACATTCCATAAAAGAAATCATTGGGAACATTTTCTTTTGCTCTAAGAGTAAATGATGTTTCACTTATGTTCCAATTTGTCGGTTCTTCGAGAATATAATATGTGCGCCCAATGGTTCCAATAGCACTGAATATAATATCACCAATTTGTAACTGTGAACGTGAGTTGATTTTAGATAAGGCTTCATCATCACATCTTTCACAGTTGTTCCAATCTATTGTTGTACCGACCAAACTTCTAATTGTCACATAATAATTATTTCCGCTACCTAAGACAAAGTTCTTTCGTGGATTTAAGCCGTTTGTAATGCGTCCGATATAATCACCAAGAACACAATCGCTCCACCCCTGTGGTATCTCACGCTTCAGCTTCTCATTCCACACCATAGCTCCGCCACTCGATTTATACGGCTTTCCATCCTCATTCGGGAAGTCAAACTGCACAAACCAATAGTCGTAGAGCTGCTTTGCCATCGCCTCTAAATTATCATTTATCTGATTCTTTTACGAATTATTTCTTGGTATTTTACCCCTAAACTGAACTTTCTTTCAACTATAACTTTAATCAACCAACGCTAACACGCCATAACCGTAAAACTCGCCTGGGGGATGTTGTAACTTTGCAAATGTAAAACGGAACTACCCGTTGAACAAGTAACAATTATCATTAACCCTTAAAAATTTATTATCATGTCAAAAGTACAGAATGGCAAGCTTTATTATCAGTTGTTCCAGAACAACGTTGCAGACTCTAAATTCTACCAGATGTGGTATGCGAAGGCGAAACACATCGACACTGTGACCTTCGACGAGCTCATCACCCACATGGCAAACCACAACGTGGGATTCCCAAGAGGTGTAGTGTCGGGAGTGATGATGTCGTTCGTGGACTGTCTGCTCGAACTCGTGGCACAGAGCAAGAAGGTGCAGCTCGGCGACCTCGGCACTTTCTATCTCAATCTCACCTCGAAGCCTGCAGCAAAGTATGAGGAGTTCAACGCCGCAGAGAATATCATGGACTGCGGACTGCGTTTCATCTCATCACAGACCGAAAACAAGGACAACCTCACCCGTTCGGCCTTCACCAAGGCGATGTCGTTCAAGAACTTCAATACTCTCATGCGTGAAAGTGACAAGATGCTCGTAGACACTGCGAACAAGGAGAAGAACAAGACTGTCTGATTCTGACTCCATTTTCCCTCTTGCCCTCATGATAGGGTGGGAGGGATTTTAGTACAACCCATCCTAACCTTCCCCAAGGGAAGGAACAGGTTACTCTGGTTAAATGACATCAGCCCCCACCTAACCTCCCCCCGTAGGGGAGGGACAGATACCCTTGCAAGTAATATTATCGTCAGTAGTCGTTTGATTATCAGTGACTTATCAATAGCAATAGTAACTGTCCCTCCCCTACGGGGGAGGCTAGGTGGGGGCTGATATGATTGTCTGAAGAAGTCTTTGACAAAGCATAGTAACTTGTTCCTTCCCTTGGGGAATGTCAGGATGGGTTATCCTGCGGGGAAGGTTAGGATGGGTTCGAGACCGAGAGGGGGCTGATGCCATCAGGCTTGTTTCCATTTTCTGCCATTATACTTGCGGTTTATCATGGTTTTTGTATAAAAAACCATCAACCGAATCATTTGCTAAGTGAAAGGGAGAGCCCCGCACTTTCAAATCTAAGAAACACCCAAAGAGGAATCATTGATAATTTCCCTTCGCGCGCATATATAAATATAATGTGAACCCTACACCTTTCCCTTTAATTCTGTCAAATAAAATGAAAACCGTCACTTTTTTCTCATTTTCTTTTGAAAACATTTGGATGGTATGAGAAAAACCCATACCTTTGCATCCGCTTTTGAGAACGAACGCTGTTACGAAACAGTTATTAAGTCAGAAAGGGCAGACAAAAGAAAGAGTTCTTTGAAAAGATTACAATAAACAGAGAAGTAGTAGTACAAGAAGCAGGCTTCTTTTCCACCTTATATTATATAGGGGTCATGGAGAAAGAAGTTCTGGGTAGAACGAAACCTATCAATTTCTGAAGGTGATACCGAATGATTTTCGGAGGCATTCTGAACAGAGACAAAACGAACTTTCCTTCGGGAAAGGTCATTATAAAGATATTATACAATGGAGAGTTTGATCCTGGCTCAGGATGAACGCTAGCTACAGGCTTAACACATGCAAGTCGCGGGGTAACATCTGGTAGAGCTTGCTCTTCCAGGATGACGACCGGCGCACGGGTGAGTAACGCGTATCCAACCTGGCCCATACCACGGGATAGCCCGTCGAAAGGCGGATTAATACCGTATGCTGTCATTAAGAGGCATTTTTTGATGACGAAAGGACTGGCGGTATGGGATGGGGATGCGTCTGATTAGCTTGTTGGCGGGGTAACGGCCCACCAAGGCGACGATCAGTAGGGGTTCTGAGAGGAAGGTCCCCCACATTGGAACTGAGACACGGTCCAAACTCCTACGGGAGGCAGCAGTGAGGAATATTGGTCAATGGGCGCAAGCCTGAACCAGCCAAGTAGCGTGAGGGAAGACTGCCCTACGGGTTGTAAACCTCTTTTGTTTGGGAATAAAGTGCGGGACGCGTCCCGCATTGCATGTACCATTTGAATAAGGACCGGCTAATTCCGTGCCAGCAGCCGCGGTAATACGGAAGGTCCGGGCGTTATCCGGATTTATTGGGTTTAAAGGGAGCGCAGGCCGTGGGTTAAGCGTGTCGTGAAATTCCGTCGCTCAACGGCGGACGTGCGGCGCGAACTGGTCCACTTGAGTACGCGGGACGTTGGCGGAATTCGTGGTGTAGCGGTGAAATGCTTAGATATCACGAAGAACTCCGATTGCGAAGGCAGCTGACGGTAGCGCAACTGACGCTGAGGCTCGAAAGTGCGGGTATCGAACAGGATTAGATACCCTGGTAGTCCGCACGGTAAACGATGGATGCCCGCTATTCGCCCACCTGGGCGAGTGGCCAAGCGAAAGCGTTAAGCATCCCACCTGGGGAGTACGCCGGCAACGGTGAAACTCAAAGGAATTGACGGGGGCCCGCACAAGCGGAGGAACATGTGGTTTAATTCGATGATACGCGAGGAACCTTACCCGGGCTTGAATTGCAGAGGAAGGATTTAGAGATAATGACGCCCTTCGGGGTCCTCTGTGAAGGTGCTGCATGGTTGTCGTCAGCTCGTGCCGTGAGGTGTCGGCTTAAGTGCCATAACGAGCGCAACCCCTCTCCGTAGTTGCCATCGGGTGATGCCGGGCACTCTGCGGACACTGCCACCGTAAGGTGTGAGGAAGGTGGGGATGACGTCAAATCAGCACGGCCCTTACGTCCGGGGCTACACACGTGTTACAATGGGGCATACAGAGCGCCGGCGGCCGGCAACGTCCGTCCAATCGCGAAAGTGTCCCCCAGTTCGGACTGGGGTCTGCAACCCGACCCCACGAAGCTGGATTCGCTAGTAATCGCGCATCAGCCATGGCGCGGTGAATACGTTCCCGGGCCTTGTACACACCGCCCGTCAAGCCATGAAAGCCGGGGGCGCCTGAAGTCCGTGACCGCAAGGGTCGGCCTAGGGCGAAACCGGTGATTGGGGCTAAGTCGTAACAAGGTAGCCGTACCGGAAGGTGCGGCTGGAACACCTCCTTTCTGGAGATGCCTTCTGAAAAGGTGCACCTGTGATTAGAGGATACGGAAGTAAGTCTTTCCAAAAATCTTCTTGTACTCACGAACTCCTGTTTTTCAAGAATAAAGAGAGACAAAGGAAACTGGGCGGAGAAGTCCATACACCTGACCAACCTGACAGTCCTATAGCTCAGTTGGTTAGAGCGCCACACTGATAATGTGGAGGTCGGCAGTTCAAGTCTGCCTGGGACTACGTAAGAGGCGAAACGAAATGAGCCTCACTCTCCTATATTGTTCTTCAATGTAATTTGGGGGATTAGCTCAGCTGGCTAGAGCACCTGCTTTGCAAGCAGGGGGTCAACGGTTCGAATCCGTTATTCTCCACGCAGTCGACAGAATTCTGAATGATTCTCAACGAAAACGATCTTTGACATGTTGTTACAGACAAAACTGTAGAAAAGAAAATTTCAATACAGCTGAAAGTATGGGCTAGGTCCCTTGTGATATTATATTCACATTGGGACACAGGCGAAAGTAAGAAAGGGCGTATGGCGGATGCCTAGGCTCACGGAGGCGATGAAGGACGTGATAAGCTGCGACAAGCCCTGGGGAGGTGCAAATGACCTTTGATCCAGGGATTTCCGAATGGGACAACCCGGCAGTCTGAAGGACTGTCATCCGGACAAATAGTCCGGAGGCGAACGGAGGGAACTGAAACATCTTAGTACCTCCAGGAAGAGAAAATAAACAATGATTCCCCCAGTAGTGGCGAGCGACCGGGGAAGAGCCCAAACCGGTGTTGTCAAGGCAACGCCGGGGTTGTAGGACCGCGCTGTGGTACTTTTATCGTGAACAGAAGGGACTGGAAAGTCCGCCGTAGAGGGTGAAAGCCCCGTACGTGAAGCGAGCGAAGGCCTAGCGGTATCCTGAGTAAGGCGGGACACGAGGAATCCTGCCCGAATCCGCCGGGACCATCCGGCAAGGCTAAATACTCCCGTGAGACCGATAGTGAACCAGTACCGTGAGGGAAAGGTGAAAAGCACTTCGACGAGAAGAGTGAAAGAGATCCTGAAACCATGCGCCTACAAGCGGTCGGAGCATCCATGTGATGTGACGGCGTGCCTTTTGCATAATGAACCTACGAGTTGCCGTCGCCAGCGAGGTTAAGTCCCATGAGGGACGAAGCCGTAGTGGAAGCGAGCCTGAACAGGGCGTCAAGTTGGCGGAGGCAGACGCGAAACCAAGTGATCTACACTTGTCCAGGTTGAAGTCCCGGTAACACGGGATGGAGGACCGCACCAATAAGCGTTGAAAAGCTTCTGGATGAGGTGAGTGTAGGAGTGAAAGGCCAATCAAACTTGGAGATAGCTCGTACTCCCCGAAAGGCATTTAGGTGCCGCGTGGGAAGGTCAGCGTGAGAGGTAGAGCGACCGATAGGTCAAGAGGGCTTCACCGCCTATCGAGACCTGACGAACTCCGAATGCTCACGCTTAGTATTCCTGCAGTAAGGGGGCGGGTGCTAAGGTCCGTCCCCGAGAGGAGAAGAATCCGGACCGCCGTCTAAGGTCCCGAAGTTCTGTCTGAGTTAGTCTAACGAAGTGTGGTCCCTGAGACAGCCAGGATGTTGGCTTGGAAGCAGCCATTCATTCAAAGAGTGCGTAACAGCTCACTGGTCGAGGGTCCGTGCATGGATAATAATCGGGTATAAGACAGGCACCGAAGGCGCGGGATAGCAAATAATAAAAGTATCGGTAGGGGAGCATTCCATCGGCGTAGAATGCAGTAGGTGACTACTGCTGGAGCCTATGGAAAAGCAAATGTAGGTATAAGTAACGATTAGGAGGGCGAGAACCCCTCCCGCCGAACGACTAAGGTTTCCCAGGCAATGCCATTCATCCTGGGGTCAGTCGGGTCCTAAGGCTAAGCCGAGCGGCGAGGCCGATGGCAGACACGGTCAACATTCCGTGACTACCGCCATCAGTGATGTCCAGACGGAGCAGTGACACCTCCGCGCCCTGACGGAATAGGGCGTTGAAGGGCGTAGGCTATGAGAATGCCAGGCAAATCCGGCGTTTGAGCTGAAACCTGAAAGTACGGGGTCCCCTTCGGGGGAACCTGAGAGCGAGGGTAATCATACTCCCGAGAAAATGGGCTAAACTCATGTTGGCGGTACCCGTACCGGCAAACCGACACAGGTAGTTGGGTAGAACATACTAAGGCGTTGAGAGATTCATGGCTAAGGAACTAGGCAAACTGACCCCGTAACTTCGGGATAAGGGGTCCTCACCTCCGGGTGAGGCGCAGAGAATAGGTCCAGGCAACTGTTTAACAAAAACACAGGGCTGTGCGAACTCGAAAGATGAAGTATACAGCCTGACACCTGCCCGGTGCCGGAAGGTTAAGAGGAGATGTCACCGCAAGGGAAGCATTGAATTGAAGCCCCGGTAAACGGCGGCCGTAACTATAACGGTCCTAAGGTAGCGAAATTCCTTGTCGGGTAAGTTCCGACCTGCACGAATGGTGTAATGATCCGGACGCTGTCTCGGCCATGAGCTCAGTGAAATTGTAGTATCGGTGAAGATGCCGATTACCCGCGATGGGACGAAAAGACCCCGTGAACCTTTACTACAGCTTAGCATTGACCTTGGTCATCCGATGTGTAGGATAGGCCGGAGGCTTCGAAGCGGCGTCGCCAGGCGTTGTGGAGCCATCCTTGAAATACGGCCCTTTGGCTGTCTGAGGTCTAACGCGGAGAGTCGCGGACACTGCTTGGTGGGTAGTTTGACTGGGGTGGTCGCCTCCAAAAGCGTAACGGAGGCTTCCAAAGGTGCCCTCGGGCCGTTTGGTAAGCGGCCTTCAAGAGTGCAATGGCAAAAGGGCGCTTGACTGGGAGGGAGACATCCCGAGCAGGCAGGAAACTGGGGCATAGTGATCCGGCGGATGTGTATGGAAACTCCGTCGCTCAAAGGATAAAAGGTACTCCGGGGATAACAGGCTGATCCCCCCCAAGAGCTCATATCGACGGGGTGGTTTGGCACCTCGATGTCGGCTCGTCACATCCTGGGGCTGGAGAAGGTCCCAAGGGTTGGGCTGTTCGCCCATTAAAGTGGCACGCGAGCTGGGTTCAGAACGTCGTGAGACAGTTCGGTCTCTATCTATCGTGGGCGTGGGAGTTTTGAGTGGTGCCGTCACTAGTACGAGAGGACCGTGAGGACAGACCTCCGGTTTACCAGTTGTGCCGCCAGGCGCACCGCGGGTATCGTCTGGATTGGATAAGCGCTGAAAGCATCTAAGTGCGAAGCTTCCACGATATGAACTCCATTGAGGGTCGTCGCAGACGACGACGTTGATAGGCGCAGGTGTAAAGACGGCGACGTCAAAGCCGAGCGCTACTAATTGCCCGAGAGCTTTCGCTTTCCGGCACACACTTTCAGTTGTATTGCAACTGTCAATTCTACAGGACAAGAAGTCTGTAACATTACGCATGTCCCCCATATCAGGTGGCGACAGCGGCGGGGTTCCACCTCTTCCCATTCCGAACAGAGAAGTTAAGCCCGCTTGCGCCGATGGTACTGCAATGCAATGTGGGAGAGTAGGTAACCGCCTTTTTTCACTTTAAGAATTGAATCCTCCGGAAGAGCAATCCTCCGGAGGATTTTTTTGCGTGTCTGTACGCATCAGAGGCTTCCTTGGTCCTCATGCAGCGTCATGTATGTTTTCATCAGGCGATAATTGAATTGTCCAGACAATTACCAGATGGTTTTTGCATGCAGAAACAGACGGAAGTGACTGAATTATAGACACTTCCGAATATGGGACCAGATGGTTGACGGTTTTATTGAATTTTGATTACAAGCTGATGTGTTTTTCGTATATTTAGTATGCAGCCTTCAGTTTTAAAATTATTTGTAATAATTCAACCGTATTTTTTGTTTTTCTGATATGCTTTATCAGGCTTTATTAATTATTTGTACTAATAATAATCCCCTATAGCAATATACTATAGGGGATAAGAAGTTATATTGTTTTTTATACTTTATACCAAATATTGATCACTGATACTTTCGTTGTTGATAACTCTAGTGATTGTTTCAGCAAACATGTCAGCAACTGAGAGCTGCTTTACTTTAGCACAACGCTGTGAGTATGGTATTGAGTCGGTGAATACAATTTCCTCAAGTGCAGAATCCTGAAACGCGCTCACTTGCAGGTCCACTCATTACACAGTGTGATGCACAAGCTCTGACGCTCTTGGCACCTGCTTGCTTCATGATATCTGCAGCTTTTGTAATAAGTTCCTGCTGTGTCCACCATGTCGTCGATTATAATTACGTTCTTGTCTTTAACTTCACCGATAATCTGCATGCCTTTCTACAACGTTTGCTCTTGCACGTGTCTTGTTGCACAGAACCAGAGGACAGCCGAGATATTTAGCATAAGTGTTAGCTCTTTTACTTCCACCTACATCAGGAGAGGCAATTACCATATCCTTAAGGTGTAGGCTCTGGAGATATGGGAGAATTACACCTGAAGCATAGAGGTGGTCTACTGGTACATCAAAGAATCCCTGAATCTGGTCAGCATGGAGATCCATTGTTATCAGTCTGTCAATTCCTGCAACGCTGAGCAAGTCTGCAACAAGTTTGGCACCGATGCTTACACGTGGCTTGTCTTTTCTGTCTTGTCTTGCCCATCCGAAATAAGGAATTACAGCATTGATGGTCTTTGCTGAAGCACGCTTGGCAGCATCAATCATCAATAACAGCTCCATCAAGTTGTCAGAGTTTGGGAAAGTGCTTTGAACGAGAAATACGTCGCGACCGCGGATTGACTCCTCATATGACACTGCAAATTCTCCGTCAGAGAATTTCGTGATGAGAAGATTTCCAAGTGGACATTTTAAGCTTTGGCAGATTTTCTCTGCCAGGTACCTTGAATTTGTACCTGAGAACACCATGAAAGAGTTTTTATCACTCATTTTATTATTTATTTTGTTAGTTATGTTATTTTTCTTTTTTTAGATTTATGATTAAGATGTGGCTTTATGCAATTTTTCGAAATGCGCCATAAGCCTTTTATAGTCGATTTCTTTGTGGATGTCGAAACGGTTCCACAAATCATTGCAAATAACTTACGCCTCCGAATCCTAATTCTTTTTGCAATCTTAATATTATCTAAGTTCGTTTCACCGTAGGCATATATCCTTTTGTCTATGAATCCATTGCTTTGATGCTTGATTCTAGTTCTTTCAGCGACCAATCCATCGCAGGTTCTGATGTCTGGATTGTCTTGGAAGTTGCATTTCAGAAACAGATATTTCTGATTTTTTCTTGAAAATCCTTTATTTGTGACAATTCCGTACATGTCCTGCTATATTTTACCTTTATAGTCGTAGGGCAATTGCTCCGAAGGGGAATCAATATGTATCTTGCCAAGGCCGTACTCATTCTTAAGGTAGTAATGGTCATGAACGGTTTATCTTACGGTAATAATTTTCAGGCAAGAGTGACAGCAAGCGCTCCGAGTACATAGGGGTGGATTGTGGCTTGTATAAATGTAAGTCGTCCATCCCCTCCTCAAAGAGAGTGGTCAATATCTTGTCCTCTTCCACAAAAAAAGTGGGCTTTGTCATTATAACAAGCTTCATTGCGTTTTTACTTTAGTGTTGCAAAAGTATGAATTTTATCCTAATAATACAATTTTGCAACTATAAAACTTTATCTTTGCACTATATTTTTGATTTTTAATTGATGAGTAAGATAAAATGGATAAGAAAATCGACGTTTTAGAAGATTTGAACAAACCGATGTTTGTTGTTGAGGAAAGACTTTTGCGCAGGAATCTGTCTTTGATAAAGTCTGTTGCTGACAGGGCTGGAGTAGAGATCATTTTGGCTTTCAAAGCATTCGCACTTTGGAAAACATTCCCGATTTTCAGGGAATACATTAATTCTACGACTGCCAGTTCTTATGCCGAGGCGAGGTTGGCTTATGAGGAGTTTGGCGCTCCTGCCCACACTTATTCTCCTGCTTATACAGATTATGAAATTGAAGATATTGCCAGAATGTCAAGTCATCTTACTTTCAACAGCTTGTCGCAATTTGGGCGCTTTGCAAAACTTGCAAAGGATACTAATCCAGGGCTGAGCATTGGATTGAGGGTTAATCCGGAATATTCGGAAATAGAAACGGAGCTTTATAATCCTTGTGCCAAAGGTTCCAGATTTGGTGTGCTGGCTTCTGATCTTCCAGATGTACTTCCTGAATTTATCGAGGGCTTCCACTGTCATTGTCATTGTGAGAGTGGCGCTGATGTGTTTGTACGCACATTGGAGCATATTGAGGGGAAATTCTCAAAATGGTTCGGCCAGATCAAATGGATAAATTTTGGTGGAGGTCATTTGATGACGAGAAAAGGTTATGACGTAGAATTGTTGATTGATACATTGAAAAGTTTCAGAAAGCGTTATCCGCATCTGAAAGTTGTGATGGAACCTGGTAGTGCTTTTGCGTGGCAGACCGGACCGTTGGTTGCCCAAATTGTGGATGTCGTGGAGAATTTTGGCATAAAGACGGCAATTCTTAATGTTAGTTTTACTTGCCATATGCCAGATTGCTTGGAGATGCCATACATGCCGGTAGTACGAGGTGCTGAAATCTTGGATGAACAGGCAGCTTCAGAAAATGAGAAAATCACTTCACCTTATATATATAGGCTCGGAGGCAACAGTTGTCTTTCAGGGGATTTCATGGGAAAATGGTTGTTTGACCATGAATTGAAAGTAGGAGAGAGTCTGATTTTTGAAGATATGATACATTATACTACCGTTAAAACAAACATGTTTAATGGTGTTTCTCATCCTTCGATCGCAATTCTGAAAGAAAATGGTGAATTTCAAATTTTGCGCGAATTTGGCTATGAAGACTATAAAAATAGGATGAATTAGCCCAAATATGTAAAAATATCAGCAAAAATCCACTTTTTTTAGAAAAAAACATGGAAATATTTGGAGGTTATTTAAAAACCCCTTACCTTTGCAACCGCATTTAGAGAAATGCACATTACAACAATAAAGTAATGGAAAAAGCGGAAATAGCTCAGTTGGTAGAGCACAACCTTGCCAAGGTTGGGGTCGCGGGTCCGAGTCCCGTTTTCCGCTCAACATTTTGAATAGCGCATTTTAAAGCCCAGGTGGCGGAATTGGTAGACGCGCACGTTTCAGGTGCGTGTGTTTCACAACGTGCAGGTTCGAGTCCTGTTCTGGGCACTGTTATTTGAAATGGTTAAATGTTGGAGAGGTGGCGAATTGGTAGACGCGCTACTTTGAGGGGGTAGTGTCAATTGTGACGTGGGAGTTCGAGTCTCCTCCTCTTCACATTTATTATTATATTTTTATTGCGGAAATAGCTCAGTTGGTAGAGCACAACCTTGCCAAGGTTGGGGTCGCGGGTCCGAGTCCCGTTTTCCGCTCTTTTTTTTCTCTTTTGAAAAATACAGAAAGCACATGAATTTATATTTACGATACTTTGATAGAGAAACATTAGTTCATAATGTTGATGATGCGATAGACTTTTTGGCATCTATTCAGGAAATTGGTATGAATGCGGATTTGGAAGCTGACATTAGGGACTATGTTGAAAGTGATGTATTTTATCCTAAACGTTACAAGATTCGTCCAAGGGTTTATTTCATTATTATAAAAACTGAAGCTGCAACGATGCTTGACTTCAAACAGAAGAAGGCTCTGCGTTCAAATGCTGGTGCCGCGACGAGTGGTGACCAGAGGGAATTTGTTCCTACTGCTGCAACCCGCCTTTCTGAACAGAAGCAGGGGTGGTATCAGGGAACTCTTGATTTCAAGCGTGTCGTAATGATACCTGGAACGGGAAAACATGAATATCGTGATACTCATTTTGTGGCAGCTTGTAAGGCTAATTCCGGTTTGGATTGTTACAATCGTATTGTTGAGTATCTGAGAGGCCGAGTTGATAGCAGGAGCCAGTTCCCGTCTTCTAAAGGAAAGAACTTCAAGTTTACATTCCTTGGACTTTGGAAATGATCGGGTCTTTGTGTTTTGATTTATTTTATTGAATAAGTTTTAAATTTCTGTCTATGAATAAAGTGATGTTGATTGGTAATGTGGGCAAGGAACCTGATGTCAGGTATTATGACCGTGATCAGGCTGTGGCAACATTGTCTCTTGCTACTACAGAGCGTGGTTACACGTTGCAGAATGGAACTCAGGTTCCAGATAGAACTGAGTGGCATAATCTCGTCTTTTATCGGAATTTGGCAAAGGTTGTTGAAAAATATGTCCACAAGGGTGACAAGCTTTTTGTAGAAGGAAAAATACGAACTCGTTCGTATGCAGGGCAAAAGGGAGAAAAAAAATATGTGACGGAAATCTATGTTGACAATATGGAAATGTTGACGGCAAAGTCTTCTGTCCGTCCTTTGGAGGATGCAGGTGGCGCCAAAACGTCAACTGAAGATGCTGTGAAGGATGATAATGCTGAAACAGACGCGCCATTCTGATGTGCTGGCGTTGGTTGATAGAGCGTTGTTCCTTTGGGCTTTATGAAACTGATTAAATTTTAGTAAAATTGGATATATCATTTTTACAGCAGG
>NZ_NALQ01000002.1:0-5865 GCF_008680225.1 Prevotella sp. LMAG:51
TGTAACTTCGGGATAAAGGGTCCTCACCTCGGGGAGGCGCAGAGAATAGGTCCAGGCAACTGTTTAACAAAAACACAGGGCTGTGCAAACTCGAAAGATGAGTATACAGCCTGACACCTGCCCGGTGCCGGAAGGTTAAGAGGAGATGTCACCGCAAGGGAAGCATTGAATTGAAGCCCCAGTAAACGGCGGCCGTAACTATAACGGTCCTAAGGTAGCGAAATTCCTTGTCGGGTAAGTTCCGACCTGCACGAATGGTGTAATGATCCGGACGCTGTCTCAACCATGAGCTCAGTGAAATTGTAGTATCGGTGAAGATGCCGATTACCCGCGATGGGACGAAAAGACCCCGTGAACCTTTACTACAGCTTAGCATTGACCTTGGTCATCCGATGTGTAGGATAGGCCGGAGGCTTCGAAGCGGGAGCGCCAGCTTTCGTGGAGCCATCCTTGAAATACGGCCCTTTGGCTGTCTGAGGTCTAACGCGAGATCGCGGACACTGCTTGGTGGGTAGTTTGACTGGGGTGGTCGCCTCCAAAAGCGTAACGGAGGCTTCCAAAGGTGCCCTCGCGGGTATTGGTAACCGACCTCAAAGAGTGCAATGGCATAAGGGCGCTTGACTGGGAGGCAGACATGCCGAGCAGGCAGGAAACTGGGGCATAGTGATCCGGCGGATGTGTATGGAAACTCCGTCGCTCAAAGGATAAAAGGTACTCCGGGGATAACAGGCTGATCCCCCCAAGAGCTCATATCGACGGGGTGGTTTGGCACCTCGATGTCGGCTCGTCACATCCTGGGGCTGGAGAAGGTCCCAAGGGTTGGGCTGTTCGCCCATTAAAGTGGCACGCGAGCTGGGTTCAGAACGTCGTGAGACAGTTCGGTCTCTATCTATCGTGGGCGGGAGTTTTGAGTGGTGCCGTCACTAGTACGAGAGGACCGTGAGGACAGACCTCCGGTTACCGTTGTGCCGCCAGGCGCACCGCGGGTATCGCTCTGGATCGGATAAGCGCTGAAAGCATCTAAGTGCGAAGCTTCCACGAGATAGAACTCCATTGAGGGTCGTCGCAGACGACGACGTTGATAGGCGCAGGTGTAAAGACGGCGACGTCAAAGCCGAGCGCTACTAATTGCCCGAGAGCTTTCGCTTTCAGGCACACACTTTCAGTTGTATTGCAACTGTCAATTCTACAAAACAAGAAGTCTGTAACATTACGCATGCCCCCATATCAGGTGGCGACAGCGGGGTTCCACCTCTTCCCATTCCGAACAGAGAAGTTAAGCCCGCTTGCGCCGATGGTACTGCAATGCAATGTGGGAGAGTAGGTAACCGCCTTTTTTCACTTTAAGACTTGAATCCTCCGGAAGAGCAATCCTCCGGAGGATTTTTTTTGCGTCTGTACGCATCAGGGTCTTCCTTGGTCCTCATGCACGTCATGTCTGTTTTCATCAGGCGATAATTGAATTGTCCGGACAATTACCAGATGGTTTTTGCATGCAGAAACAGACGGAAGTGACTGAATTATAGACACTTCCGAATATGTGACCAGATGGTTGACGGTTTTTGTTGAATTTTAGTATGATGACCGTTTGAGTATAAAGAAAGCGGATTACAGTTCCCTACCAGGAGATGTAATCCGCTTTGTGGCTCAGAATGCGTAATGTTATCGTATTACTTTATTCTAACTTGTCTGGGCGTTTGAATTGTTGCTTTAGTCATTCACGTTACCCGTCATGTTGAAACCCTTTGCAAGGCCGCCCTCGCTAGTCTCTTTGTATAGCGATGGAATGTCGTGTCCGGTGCGCTTCATTACCTCTACGACGCGGTCGAACGAAACGCGGTGAGATCCGTCGGAGAATGCGGCATAGAGATTAGAGTCGAGTGCTCGGGTGGCAGCGAAGGCATTGCGTTCGATACATGGTATCTGCACCAATCCACAAATAGGGTCGCAAGTCATACCGAGGTGGTGTTCCAGTCCCATCTCTGCTGCATATTCTATCTGAGACGGGCTGCCACCGAACAACTGGCAGGATGCTGCTGACGCCATGGCGCATGCTACGCCCACTTCTCCTTGGCAACCAACGGTCGCTCGGAGATGGATGCGTTTTTCTTCACTATATTTCCTACCAGTCCCGCTGTGGCAAGAGCGTGCAGGATTTGTTTGTCTGTGAATTCGTGGCTCTTTGATATATGATATAACACCGCTGGCAGCACGCCGCATGCTCCACAGGTAGGAGCGGTGACGATTGTTCCGCCTGAAGCGTTTTCCTCACTCACTGCCAGAGCATAGGCATATACCAATCCTCTTGTCTGCAGCGACTGTTTATAGCCACTTGCTTTCACGTAGTATGTCGGTGCCTTGCGTGGCAGATTGAGCGGACCGGGAAGTCTTCCTTCACGTTTAAGACCACGTTCAACCGCCTCTTTTCATCTTGATCCATACCACTTCGAGATAATCCCACAGACTGCTGTCTTCGCATAGCTGCACGTATTCCCAATAATTTCTTCCCGTGCGTTCACACCATTTTCATTATCTCTGTCATGGAGTTCATGTCGTAGACTTCAGGTGAGTTGAACATGTCGTCATCTCCTTTGCCTTCAGAGAGCGCACCTCCACCTATGCTGTATACCGTCCATTCGTTGATAGGCTTCTCGTCATTTGTGAGCGACTTGAATTTCATTCCGTTGGGATGGAACGGAAGGAATACGTCCGGTTTCCAGATTAATACCTAACGGGAAGCAATGGGTTCCAGCACCTCGATGATGGCGATGTCTGTCATGTGTCCTTTGCCCGTAGCGGCAAGACTACCATAGAGAGTCACCTCGAACGAGCTTGCTCGCGGTTGTTCTCCAGAAATATCTTTGCGGCTTTCTGTGGACCCATCGTATGACTGCTTGATGGTCCCTTGCCTATTTTGAAAAGTTCTTTAAGCGTTTTCATATCTCTATTACCTTTAAAATGCAAAATTAGCGGAAAATCATATCAATAGCAAATGCAGAGTTGACTTTTTTCAGTTTCTCTCTCTTCCTGTTTTGATATTAAGAGCTTGTTATTACCTTTTATCCTTGATATTTACGTTCTTGATGGAAAAATGTCCTGACAAATCGTTTTATTTTTGATAAAAATACGTATATTTGCGCCTGATGACGACAAATAGGTTAATACGCGGAATGATATGGCTCAGTAGGATTGGCTGTTGCCGGGGCTTCGGAATACAGTCGCCTTGGGCTTACAGCCTCGTCAGATACGTCATAAATGAGCATTACCCGTATTATGCCTACGAACGTCTGGCAAAGGATTTTCCTGAGGCAGATGCCGTGAGACGCAAGATGGGGTGAGTTCTTTCTCCGTCTCGCCAACCATGCCCAGCCAGAGATGGTGGTGGCGGTGGGCTTTGATGATGAAGACATGAAGCGTGACAAGGCTTATTTCCGTGCAGGCTGCAATTCTCTGCGTTGGGCGGGCATTGGGCCGTGTGATGCGGATCCGGCGCTGGAAACGCTTGGAAATGCACCGGGGACGCATATCCTGCATGCCAATGCCCCTGCAATAGATGCAGAATGGCTGACGGAAGCGGTGAAGCGGTTGCGGACCGGTGATTTCGTGGTAGTGGATAGGTTGAACTACAACAAGGCGGTCTGGCAAGATGTAGTGGGGAGACTTCAGAATATAGTGTCCTTTGATATGTATTATTGCGGATTGGTGTATGTCGATCCGAAACGATATAAGCAGAATTACAAGATTAACTTTTTAAAAATCTCAAGACTATGGCAATAACAAAGGTTTATACAAAGACAGGCCGACGAGGGCATGACGAGCTTGGTAGGAGGAGTGAGGGTGAGAAAGACAAACCCTCGTATCGAGGCATACGGCACCGTGGATGAACTCAGTGCGCAGCTCGGTCTGCTTGCTTCATTCATGAAGGATGGCGACGACAAAGAATATGGTGATCAGCATTCAGCGCACGCTGTTCACCCGGTATGCTCATATCTCGCTACCGATACCACTCAGACCAAGTTGGCACCTTCGTATACCATCGACCCGCCAGGAGGTGACGGTGCTGGAAGAGGAAATTGACCAGCTGAACGGCAGTCTGCCCCGACAGACGTCATTCATCATCCCCGGAGGCTCAACATGAGGCAGCTCTCGCACATGTATGCCGCACGGTATGCCGCAGGGCGGAGAGGCGCATATTCTTCCTCGGTGAAACCACCAAGCTCGATGGAAATGTATTGCAGTATATCAACCGTCTTTCTGACTATCTCTTCATGCTCGCACGCAAATTAAACTTTAATGACGGTGTGAGAGAAAAAATATGGAAGAAAAACTTGTAGATAAGAAAAAAAAACATTATTTTTGCGCTCAATTTTATAATAGGCAGCGAGCTGGCATGGTGATGCTGCCTGGTATCGCAAACTGATAATTTATATTTACTATGTATTGGACACTTGAATTAGCTTCAAAGCTCGAAGATGCGCCATGGCCTGCAACGGAAGGACGAATTGATTGACTACGCAACTCGTTCCGGGCGCCGCTTGAAGTGTTGGAGAATCTGCAGGAGATAGAGGATGAGGGTGACGTCTACGAGAGCATCGAGGATATCTGGCCCGACTATCCGACAAAAGAAGACTTCCTCTTCAACGAGGACGAATACTAACAGCTCAAACAGCTACACAAACAGCTTAAAGCATTGAATATAAGCGGTATGGGAATTGTACGACAACATTCCTATACCGTTTTTACGTTCTTTTACCGCCAAATAAAATGCTCAAATAAGTATATTTTGAAGAATTAAATGATCAATAATCGGTACTTTCTGAATTCTTTCTTCGCTGATCATTTAATTCTGATAAACTTTTCTGCTATCTTCGCGTATATAGTGCATAAATCAAATTCATATTATTGTATATGGGAAGAATATCGCGAATCTTGAATGTAGACTTAAAGGCACAAGGAATGTTCGGATAATAAGATCATGCCTAAGAGTATGTTGTACAACATCAATTTCTTTATTTGCCAACTCTACTTGAAATAATTCGGCCCTATTTTTTGCGATACCAATAATAATTAACCTGAGTTCGGGATAAGAAAGTCTTTATAAAAGTTGGTAATCTCAATAATTTTTAGTACCTTTATGGTTGTAAATCAATTAGTTATAAAGTAAAAGGATACTATAGTTATGGAGATTACCAAGGACAAAATTACTGAAAATTTTCTGTATTATCGATGATTTTTGCCAAGAATATGATAAGAGATTGCCCGCATGTCCATTTGTGAGCCTGACGGGCGTAAGCACCGCAATCGGAAATGTACTATGAGCCGGTCGGAAATCATGACAATACTCATCTGCTTTCATTTCAATACTTTCCGCAACTTCAAGCATTATTACCTCTTTTATGTCAAGGTGCACCTGCACGACTTGTTCCCAAAGCAGCTCTCTATATAACCGCTTTGTTGAACTCGAGTCCAGAGTCGCGGTTGAGATGATGCTGTTCCTCCAACTGTTTTGCTTTGGTAGATGCACGGGTATAAGTTTCATTGACAGTACATGCATTCCTGTATGCCACAACAAGCGTATAACAAGGAATAAGGTGTTCCGTGGTTATGCAGAAAGAGGCAAAAGCACCATGGGATGGTATTTCGGTTTCAAGTTACACCTGATATGCAATGAGAGAGGTGAACTGCTTAACTTTATGCTTACGAAAGCGAATGTTGACGATAGAAATACAGATGTTTTTAACAGATTGAGTGATAATGTGTTCGGAAAATTATTCGCAGACAAAGGATATATTTCGCATGGCTTGTTTGAGAGATTGTTTAACGACGGTATAGAAATTGTCACTGGCTTGAAATGCAATATGAAAA
>NZ_NALQ01000020.1:0-8419 GCF_008680225.1 Prevotella sp. LMAG:51
ACATAATTGTCGGCAAACAACGGATAGCCTTCCCAGTCACTGTCGTTGAAGCGCAGACTGATATCGTCGCTGAGATCTATATCGCGGAGAAGCAACTTCAGACCAGGAGCCTGACAACAGTTGTAGACATAATGCGGAGACTTCCAACCGAGAACGTGCTTGGCGCCTTCTGTCAGCATTCCCTTGAAGCCCATAGAAGCTGCCACATTGCCTATCTCGTCGCTATAGATGAGCGAGGAGTTGCGCAATACGGTAGGACGCTTGCCGAAATATTCTTCCATCTTCGACATCTGCCTCCTGACATCGGCGATGAAACACTCGTCGTTGGCAAGAGAGGAAAGTCCGTGAGAATATGGCTCGGCCAGGAATTCCACGCAGCCAGTGTCGTTGAGTTCCTGAAGCTTGGCTATCACCTGTGGGGCATGCAACTCAAGCTGCTCGAGACCAACTCCGGAAAGCGAAAAGGCAACCTTGAAATAGTCGCCGTTTTCTTTTATCATGTCAAGGAACGCATTGAGCGCAGGCATATAAGAACGCTCGGCTATTTCGCCTATGCTTCTGTCGTTCTCATAGTCGTCATAATAGTAATGGTCTGTTCCAATGTCAAAGAAACGGTATCTCTTCAAATGGACTATCTGGTGTATTTCAAAATATAAGCAAATTGTTTTCATCTTATATAGATTTTTTGTTAATTATCATATTGACTAACGCGAAAGCAGCTGGTCGTAGAGTTTTCTTATCCTCAAGCCCACCTTCTCCCATGTAATCTGGTCGACTTCCTTCTTGCCCTCCTCCTGGAGATAATGGAAAAGGCTGTCATTGTGGCAGATGGAGTAGATGGCGTCAGCAAGGGCGTGAACGTCCCAATAGTCCACCTTAATGCAGTTTGTGAGAATCTCGCCGCAACCACTCTGCTTGGAGATTATCGTAGGCGTGCCACATTGCATAGCCTCCAAAGGCGAGATTCCGAACGGCTCGCTGACAGACGGCATGACATAAACGTCGGAATCCTTCAAACATTCGTAGACTTCCTTGCCTCTCATGAAGCCTGGGAAGTGGAAACGGTCGGCAATGCCTCTCTTGGCAGCAAGATAAATCATCTGGTCCATCATGTCACCGCTGCCTGCCATGCAGAAACGCACATTACGGGTGCGATGCAGCACCATATTGGCGGCCTCGACAAAATACTCCGGCCCCTTCTGCATTGTGAGCCTACCGAGGAAGGTCACAATCTTCTCCTTGCCGGTGTGGTCGGGGCGAGGAATGTCCTGTAGCTCCTGACGCAATGGATAAACGGCATTGTGCATGGCAAAGCACTTGCGTGGGTCCTGATGGTATTGGTTTATCACTGTCTGGCGTGTCAGCTCAGACACACACATGATGCAGTCGGCATTATCCATTCCGTCTTTCTCAATAGAATACACCGTAGGGTTCACATTTCCTCGGCTCCTGTCAAAATCCGTGGCATGCACGTGGATGCAGAGCGGTTTGCCACTAACCCGCTTGGCATGGATGCCGGCTGGGTAAGTAAGCCAGTCGTGGGCGTGGATAATGTCGAAATCCTCGGTGCGAGCCACCACTCCAGCTATTATGGAATAGTTGTTTATCTCATCGTGGAGATTTGACGGGTAACCGCCGGCGAAATCCATGCATCCAAGCTCGTTGACATACATATAATTGAAATCCGCATAGAGATGATCGCGCAGACGATAATAATAATCGGGGTCCATCACATTGCCGATTCTACTCTTCACATAGTCGTAGTCTACGTTGCGCCAGGCTATAGGCACACAATTCATCGCCACGATACGCGCTGCTGTATGGTCCTCATCACCAAATGGCTTTGGCAAGCACAATGTTATGTCAATGTCGCCCTGGGCATGAAGACCCTGAGTGATTCCGAAATTTGCAGTTGCAAGACCACCGTATACATGAGGAGGATACTCCCAGCCAAACATTAAAACTTTCATACTGTCTTCCTCCTTATATTATATCTGTGTATTTTTCCAATATACTCAAAGTGCGCAATGTCTCTCCTACATTCATCGCAAAGGATATGGCTCCGCGAGCCTTGAACGGAGGGTTGCCGTCGAACATCTCGGGCAGGGTGCCGAGGCAGTTTGTCTGCATCTCGTCCTCATATCCCACCAGCTGACGCTCGATGAAGCTGAGCCTCGTGCGACGATATATCTTGAGACATGCTTCCATATAGAAACCGCCAAGCCATGGCCATGCCGTGCCCTGATGGTAAGACAGGTCACGCTGCACCTGCGGACCGGCACATATAGGATTATAGCCGCCGCTCTTTGGCGAAAGGGTTCGCATGCCCTTTGGCGTGAGCAATTCCCTGGTACAGACATCAAGGATGCTTTTACGCTGGTCTGCCGTGAGAGGCGAATAGTCGAGAGCTATGGCAAACAGCATATTAGGTCTGACGCTCCAATCCATCATATTGCCGTCGACATAGTCGAAAAGATAGCCATAGTCATTGAGGAATGTTTTTACGAACGACTCTTTGCATCGTGCCGACAATTCCTCAAGCGTCTCCGTAAACTGAGCGTCTCCTTCTATCTTGTTGAGTCTTGCGGCAAAGCCCAAAGCATTATACCACAAAGAGTTGATTTCCACTATATATCCGTTGCGAGGTACGACAAGTCTGCCGTTCACAGTGGAGTTCATCCATGTCATGACCTTACCCTTTCCGTCAACATATACAAGACCGTTATCTTCTACACGCATATATGGATGTTTGCCTTCCAAGAGGAAATGGAGAATGTCAAAAATGAATTTGCCATATTTCTTAAGGCATTTCTCATCACCTACCACTTTGGCATACTGCTGAATAGACCATATTGCCCATAATGGCACATCGGGCTGGTCTATCTCGGATAGACTAACGGTAACGGGTTTCTCACGCATGAATTCCTTATAACCCTTCTCGGCAGTAGCCATCACCTTTTCAAAGTAGCCCACTTCGTCTATTGACAATGTAAGACCAGGGAGGGAGATGAACGTGTCTCTAGCCCTGCTCTTGAACCAAGGATAACCGGAGAGCAGATAACACTCAGAACCATTCTTGGTGTTATGGAACTGGTGAGCGGCATTTACAAGACAATGGTAGAAATTGTCTCTCGGATTTCTTTCGTCAACTTCCTTCTGGAAGAGTTTCAGCAATCCTCCAGTCTTGATCTCTGACGTTGAGGCTGAAAAGACAATACTCTCGCCCTTCTTGATTTCTGTCTCAAAATATCCAGGCACATAAAGATCCTCATAAGAATCGTAACCCCTCTCCTGTTCCTTTGGATATTCTATTCCTCTATACCAGTCAGGATGGAAGACAAACTCGTTGCCCTTACTGAACTGCATATACAAATAAGGATAACCTTTATACATCTGGGTCTTGATTCCGTTGTCTACAAGCTGGTAATCCCTATTTGCCGCTGAATTCTCATGAGTAAACTCCCTGACGCTTCTGAATGCCATAAACGGGCGGAAGCGAAGCGTTGTGGAACTATGGGCGTCAAGCAAAGTATATCTCAGAAGAATCCTGTCCTCATAATGCTGGAACACGACTTCTTTCTTCAGAACGACTCCCCCGACACGATAAATGGTAGTCGGCACACTGTCACAATTAAATTCACGGATGTACTTGTGGCCATTGGGGCTGAAGTTGTTTCCGCGATACTTATGAAGGCCAAGATTGAACTCGGCACCATGTTGAACTACTGTAACGTCCAACGAGGAGAGCAATACATGATTTTCTTCATCCAATTCAGGAACGGGCACTACCAACAACCCATGATACTTGCGAGTATTACAGTCAACAATCGTCGAACAAGAATACGCGCCAGACCGGTTGGTGCGGAGCAGCTCTCTGGAAAGAGACTCTTCCAAATTGGTCATCAGACTTCTTTCAAATCGAAGATAGCTCATAATATTCTATTAAGGTGTTAATACATTTATTATGTTATACCAAACTTGAAGCATAGAAACCATACAATCGTTTGGCACTTCAAAAATAATCATAATTATTAATTCCACAAAATAATGTGTTCATTTTTTCGGAACAAATCCGGAATAGATGTTATATAACATAAAAATTGAGTGTAAAGTTTAAACATTTAAGAAAAAAGCAGTATTTTTGCAAATTGAAAAGAGTCTAAGGACAAAACAACTCAAACAGCACAATAGGTTTTGGTAAATGGTAAAAGTCAAAGAAATTAGCACGGAAAAGATTGAAGATATCATTTTTAGCCTGTGGGAACCACTGACAGACAACGAGAAAAAGATAATTTCAGAGAATATAACGGTTGAGGAGTACAACAAGAACGACTATATATACAAAGAACTGGAAATACCTGAAAGCATCAAATGGCTCATCACAGGAAAGGTAAAGATATGCAAAAGCGGCGCAATGGGACGCGACCAGATTTTGCGTACAATACGCCAGTCAGAGATATTCAGCTTCAGAGCATATTTTGCAGAAGACGACTATCTCACGTCGGCAATTGCATTTGAACATTCGATTGTTGCTTCGATGCCTATGAAGCTGGTTGTCAAGCTGATGCACCAAAACAACAATGTATGTATGCAACTAATCAAACAACTGGCAATAGAACTGGGAAAAGCTGATTGCAGGACAATAAACCTCACACAGAAGCATATCCGCGGCAGACTGGCAGAAACGCTAATTATACTTAAAGACAGATATGGGATTGAAGCCGACGGATATACAATGAGCATATACCTCAGCAGAGAGGAGCTCGTCAGCATGTCTAACATGACAACGAGCAATGCCATAAGAACCCTTTCCGCCTTCGCTGCTGAAAAAATCATAGCGATAGACGGAAGGAAAATAAAAATCATCAACGAGAACGAGTTGAAAAAGATATCCGAAAACGGATAAATACAACACTACTACGCCCTACACTATTTACCCATTAACGGTCATTAGTCCACAATGTCGTATTTGACGGATATCTGCCATAATGAGAGACAACATATAATAGTAATTACTCAGGAATAAGGAAATTGATGACTTCCTGCTCCACCTCTATACTATACTCACCGACTGGTGTCTTGAGCAGTCTGCCGTCTACGGATACCATAGCATGAGAAGCATCAAGAACATCAACACGACGAGTACGATAAGGGTGTACGCTCTTGTGGTTGAGAAACTTACCTGTAAACAAAAGATAAAAGCCTTCTATCAACTGCATCATCTCTGGATGGTAAACCACCGAGACATCAAGCAACCCATTATACGGCACAGCATTGGGCGTCTGGCCATAACCCTCAGCGTTGCCAACACATACAGTCATCACCTTACGCTTGACAACATCATTGTTTATTTTCAGATGCATCTTGTATTCCAGACGCTGGAACACCATCAAAGCCATAGAGAACAGGTATGACAAAGTACGCGAACCAAGAAGACGACGAGTCTGGTTTCTGAGATTCATTATTGCAGACAACAGTCCTATATTAACACAATTAAGGAAATAACGATGACACTTTTCGTTCTTCTTATTTGTATATCGGATACAACCGAGGTCTACCTTCCTTATCCTCCTTTCTTGAAACCATTTTATGGTCTGCTCAGGCTCACTCTCCTTGAACCCCCAATAACGGGCAAACTCATTCATCATTCCATTTGGAATAACTCCAAGAGCTATTGATTCACGAGTAGCCTTGTCGGTACTCATCAGACAATTCACGGCATCATTAAGCGCAGAATCTCCACCGACAACAACTATAGTCTTATAGCCATTGCTGATAAACATCGAGATTAGCCGAACCACACTGTCGCTACTCTCACTCTGAACGAAATCATAGTCGATTTGATACGCATTGAGTATCTTCTCTATTTTCTTCCAACGTCGCATCGGACTTGTGACACTGTGCTTAGGGCAATAAAGTATTCCCCAACGAGTTTGCTCTTTCATAATACCTTCTTTATTTCGTTAATTTTCTCTTCCATACTATCAGCTGCATCTATCCAATGGATAGTAAAACCACGACGCTCCATACCACGAAACCATGTCATCTGCCGTTTGGCGAATTGATGTATTGCAATCTCTAATGAACGGTGCATCTCTTCAAACGTCGATTTCCCTAATATATATTCTGTCACGAACTTATACTCAAGTCCATAATATATGAGGTCGTCGGCAGGTATGCCAGAATCAAGCAGGGATTTCACTTCGTCAACCATTCCGTCCTGAAGGCGTTGGTCAAGTCTCCGCGTGATTTTCATGCGACGCAAATCCCTGTCTATGCCTACACCGATAATAACATTGTCTATCTTCGGAAATGTCCTTTCTTCAATATGCGCCTCTTTGTACGCCATCTCAATTTCTATGGCACGTATTGCACGTTTAGAAGTATCGACATCCGTAGAATTGTGCATATTGGAGTTGTTTTCAGCCTTTAGACGTTCGAGAATTGACGTCAATTCGAGAAGGGATTTTCCCTCAAGTTTATGCCTCAGCTCTTTATTTTCCGGCACTGGAATAAGTCTGTACCCCTTGAGCACCGACTCTATATACAAACCGGTTCCACCACACAAAATTACATTCTTGCCACGACTCCTTATATCATTATACGCCTCAAGAAAGTCCCTCTGATACTCAAATAGGTTATACTTGGTGCCTGGCTCAACAATATCTATCAGATGGTAAGGCACACGCTTGCCATCAACGACATAGTCCGCAAGGTCTTTTCCTGTACCAATATCCATTCGCCTGTACACCTGACGACTGTCAGCAGAAATTATCTCTGCAGACAGTTCGGCTGCAAGATGTGCGGCAATATCGGTCTTGCCACTTGCCGTAGGGCCAAGAATTGTTATCATCGGTATCATTTCGGCTATATCAAGTTACGTTTAAAGTTAGAAATACAATATTGGTTTACAAAATTAATAAAAAAAGACCGCACGGCAATGCCGAACGGTCTTTTTTTTATAATTGCGGAAAAAACGCCAATGAATTAACCATTGTGCTTCTTCATGATCTTGATCAGGTCAACAACCTTGTGAGAGTAACCGATCTCGTTGTCATACCAAGAAACAACCTTTACGAAGTTGTCTGTGAGGTATACACCTGCGTTAGCGTCGAAGATAGAAGTCAATGGGCAGCCAAGGAAGTCAGAAGAAACAACAGCATCCTCTGTGTATCCGAGTACACCCTTCAACTCGCCCTCTGAAGCAGCCTTCATAGCAGCGCAGATAGCCTCCTTAGTAGCAGGCTTTGCGAGGTTTACAGTCAGGTCAACTACAGATACGTCCAATGTAGGTACACGCATAGAGATACCTGTCAGCTTGCCGTTCAGCTCAGGGATAACCTTACCTACAGCCTTAGCTGCACCTGTTGTAGAAGGGATGATGTTGCCAGCAGCGGCACGACCACCTCTCCAGTCCTTCATAGAAGGTCCGTCAACAGTCTTCTGTGTAGCTGTTGTAGAGTGAACAGTAGTCATCAAACCGTTCTCGATACCGAAGTTGTCATTCAGCACCTTAGCGATAGGAGCCAAGCAGTTAGTTGTACAAGAAGCGTTAGAAACGATCTTCTGTCCGTTGTATTTGTCTGTGTTTACACCGCAAACGAACATGTCTGCCTGATTTCCGTTAGCGTCAGCCTTTGAAGGAGCAGAAAGCACTACGTACTTAGCACCTGCCTTCAAGTGCTTCTCAGCCTTATCATAAGCGAGGAAGAGACCTGTAGACTCTACTACATACTCTGCACCTACCTCGTCCCACTTCAAGTTCTCAGGATCACGCTCAGCAGTAACGCGGATGTGGTTTCCGTTAACGATCAACTCGCTCTTCTCAACATCTGCCTCAACTGTACCGTTGAAACGTCCGTGCATTGTATCATACTTCAACATATATGCCATGTAATCTACAGGGCAAAGATCGTTGATAGCTACAACCTGAACTTCTTTTGCGTTCTCAGCCTCACATGTTGAGCGGAAAACGAAACGGCCGATACGACCAAAACCGTTAATACCAATCTTAATCATTGTAATGTTTATTTTAAGTTGAAAATAATAAAATATTTCTTTTAAATTACATGCCTAATCAGTTATACCTGAATTCTACTATTATATAAAAGAGAAAATTAGCATCCACTTTAAACTTTTCCCTCTTTAACGGCGGCAAAGTTACAAAAAATATCTATATTTGCATCAACTTTAATTATTAAATTATATAAAAATAATCTATGGGCAAATTTATAAATGAATTTAAGGAGTTTGCGGTAAAAGGAAATGCCGTTGACATGGCAGTCGGTGTGATTATCGGTGGCGCTTTCGGAAAAATCATATCTTCTATAGTGAACGACATCATCATGCCGCCCATCGGATGGCTTATCGGAGGTGTCAATTTCAGAGATCTGAAAGTAACACTGCCATCGGTTGACGT